>DASTQG010000187.1:0-8147 GCA_035761885.1 Steroidobacteraceae bacterium
TACATGAAGATCGCGCGCACGCTCGAGCAGGTCGCCGAGGAGTTCAAGGGTGACTCGGTGGAAGCGCGCAACATCCGGCTGGCCATCGAACGGCGCTTCGACATCGAGAGCGTGACCGTACTCAATGCGCGGGATGCTGCCGACATCAAGATCGAGAAGGACGGGGAGGGCTACCTGGTGCAGGCCGCATACACCGATTCGGCCCCTTTCATCAGCCACATCTCGCTGCTCGTCGAGTTCGACAAAGTTGTCAAGGTCGAATAGCGACTGGCTGCGCGAGCGGCTGGGCTATACCGGCCGCGACGGCGAGCTCATTGAGGCTGCGCTGACCCACCGCAGCGCCGGCGGCCACAACAACGAGCGCCTGGAATTTCTCGGCGACGGTGTGCTGAACTGCGTGATCGCCGACCTGTTGTACCGCGAGTTTCCCGATGCCGACGAGGGCGAGCTGAGCCGGCTGCGCGCGACCCTGGTGCGCCAGGAGGCACTGGCGCAGATCGCCGCCTCGCTGGACCTGGGCGCGCAGCTGCGGCTCGGGCCGGGCGAGCTGCGCTCGGGCGGGTACCGGCGCGAATCGATCCTTGCGGATGCGTTCGAGGCTCTCATCGGTGCGATCTACCTCGACGGCGGCTTCGAGGCCGCACGGCGGGTGATCGAGGAACTCACGCTGGCGCGCATCGGCGAACTCCCGGCGGCCGCGGAACTCAAGGACCCCAAGACGCGCCTGCAGGAGTATCTTCAGGCGCGCGGCCTGGCATTGCCCGTGTACGGGCTCGAGGAAGTGGTGGGCGAATCGCACAACCAGACCTTCACGGCGAGCTGCGTAGTCGGCGCGCTCTCGATGCGCGCGAGCGGGCAGGGCGCAAGCCGGCGCCGTGCCGAGCAGGAAGCCGCGCGCCTGCTGCTCGAAGCGCTCGCCACGGCCGACCTGGCGGAGCGCACCTCGTGAGCGAACCCGGCGCAATGGACAGCCGCGGGGGCTTTGCAGCCATCGTGGGGCGGCCGAACGTCGGCAAGTCCACGCTGCTCAACCGCCTCGTGGGTACCAAGCTCAGCATCGTCGCCCCCAAGCCGCAGACCACGCGCCATCGCATCCTCGGAATCCTCAACCGCCCGACTTCACAGATCGTCTTCGTGGACACGCCCGGCATCCACGCCAACGTGCGGCGCGTGATGAACCAGTACATGAACCGCTCGGCGCTCGCCTCGCTCCAGGACGCCGACGTGCTCCTGTTCGTCGTCGAGGCGCTGCAGTGGACCGATGACGACGAGCGCGTGCTCGAGCGTGTGCGCGCCGCGGCCCGGCCGACGATTGCTGTCGTGAACAAGGTCGACCGGGTGCACGACAAGGCGCGCCTGCTGCCGTACCTGGAAGCGCTCGCGGGCCGGCACGAGTTTCGCGAGGTCGTGCCGCTGTCGGCCGAGAAGGGCGACAACGTCGCACGCCTGCCGGAGCTCATCGAGAACCTCCTGCCGGCCTCTCCGCCGCTGTTCCCGACCGACCAGATCACCGATCGCAGCGAGCGCTTTCTCGCAGCCGAGATCATTCGCGAGAAGCTCACCTGGCGCCTGCGCGAGGAGCTGCCGTACGGGCTCACGGTGGAGCTGGAGCGCTTCGGCGAGGAGGAAGGTCGCTTCGTGATCGGCGCCGTGATCTGGGTGGAGCGGACCGGCCAGAAGGCGATCGTCATCGGCGCCGGTGGCGAGCGCCTCAAGGAGATCGGCCGGTTGGCGCGCCTGGATCTGAACGAGCTGCTCAAGCGCCACGTGCACCTGGAGCTGTGGGTCAAAGTGAAGGAAAACTGGGCCGACAGCGAGCAGGCGCTCAGGACCTTCGGGTACGACCCTCAATGAGGCCCAGGCAATGAGCGTGCCTAGGAACGCAGGGCGCATCCTGCTGGCACCGGCCTACCTGCTGCATCACGCCCCGTGGCGCGATTCGAGCCGTCGCCTGGAGCTGATCACGCGCGAGCATGGCCGGGTCACGCTGTTCGCGCGCGGGGTACGCCGGCCCGCTTCCGGCCTGCGTGCGGTGTTGCAACCGTTTCAGCGAATGCTGGTGTCCTGGAGCGGACGCGGCGAGGCCGGCACGCTCATCGGCGCCGAGCTCGACGGTGAGCCCACCAGCCTGCCGCCCGCCCGCCTGATGAGCGGGTTCTATCTGAACGAGCTGCTGCTGAAGCTGTTCGAGCGCCAGGATGCGCATCCGCACGTGTTCGACGACTACGCCCGCGCGCTCGAGCGTCTGCGCGGCATTGAAGCCGAGGCGCGCACGCTGCGCATCTTCGAGAAGCGTCTGCTGGACTCGCTGGGCTACGGCCTGGACCTGGCGCGCGAATGCGAATCCGGCGCCGCGCTCGACCCGCGCGGCCACTATCACGTGCGCATCGAGCGCGGCGTCACGCGTGCGGTGGAGGAGTCCGCGGCGACCTATTGCGGCGCCTCGCTCGCGTCCCTGGCGAGCGAGGATCTGGGCGACGAGCAGAGCCTGCGCGATGCGCGCCGGCTGCTGCGCGAGGCGCTGGGCGCCTGCCTGGACGGGCGCAACCTCAAGAGCCGCGAAGTGATGCGCTCGATGCAACGCAGCTCGCGGGAGTGATCGGCCGGGGGATGATGAGCATGAGTCCCAGGAACAACGCCAGTTTCATCGCGCTGGGCGTGAACATCGACCACGTGGCGACGCTGCGCCAGGCGCGCGGTACGCGCTATCCGGACCCGGTGTACGCCGCCCTGATGTCCGAGCAGGCCGGCGCCGACAGCATTACGCTGCATCTGCGCGAGGACCGCCGCCACATCCAGGATCACGACCTGGTCGCGATCCGCAACGTGATCCAGACGCGCATGAACCTCGAGATGGCGGTCACCGCGGAGATGCTGGCGATCGCGACCCGCATCGGCCCGGACGACTGCTGCCTGGTGCCGGAGAAGCGCGAGGAGCTCACTACCGAGGGCGGCCTGGACGTCGTCTCGCAGCTCGGGCGCGTTCGCGAAGCCTGCGCGCAACTCGCCGAGCGCTCGATGCGCGTTTCGCTGTTCATCGATCCGGATCCGCGCCAGCTCGATGCCGCGGCGGCAGCGGGAGCGCCCGTGGTGGAGCTGCACACCGGCGCGTACGCGGAGGCGGGCCCCGCGGAGCGCGGCGCCGAGCTGCACCGCATCCTCGAGGCCGCCCGCCACGGCGTGAGCCTCGGGCTCACCGTGAACGCCGGCCATGGCCTGCATTACCACAACGTGCAGCCGATCGCGGCCATCCGCGAGATCGTCGAGCTGAACATCGGGCACGCGATCGTCTCGCGCGCGGTGTTCCACGGCCTGGCGGCGGCCGTGAGCGAGATGAAGCACCTGATGCTCGCGGCGCGAAGCGCATGAAGTCAGACAGCAGCGCATGATCTTCGGCATCGGCATCGACGTGCTGGAATCGGCGCGCATCGCGCGCGTGCACGAGAAATACGGCGAGCATTTCGTGCAGCGGCTGCTCCTGCCGCAGGAGCTCGAGCAGTTGCGTCGCACCGCCCGGCCGGCGCGCTTTCTCGCGATGCGCTTCGCCGCCAAGGAGGCGATCGTCAAGGCGATGGGCACCGGTTTCGCGCACGGCATGTGGATCCGCGACGTGGGCGTGGTGCAGAACTCGTGGGGGCGGCCGGAGGTGATCTATTCCGAGCGCGGCGAGCGCGTGCGCGACGGGCTCGGCATCGGCGAGGGGCACGTCACGCTCACCGACGAGGCGGGCCTGGTGGTCGCGGTGGCCGTGCTGTTGCGCAAGCAGGCCGGGTGAGCCCGCTCGTGCACTGCCTGGTGTTCGACATCGAGACCGTCCCGGACGTGGAGTTCGGGCGCAGGCTCCTGGACCTGGAGGGCATGAGCGATGCCGAGGTGGGGGAGGTCATGTTCGCGCGTCGCCGGCAGGACACCGGCGGGGAGTTCCTGTCCCTGGAGCAGCATCGCGTCATCGCCATCTCGGTGGCGCTGCGCACCCGTGAGACGTTCCGGCTGTGGTCGCTCGGCGATCTCGACTCGAGCGAGGCGGATCTGATCTCGCGTTTCTTCGAGGGCATCGAGAAGTACACGCCCGATCTCATTTCCTGGAACGGCTCGGGCTTCGACCTGCCGGTGCTGCACTATCGCTGTCTGAAGCACGGCATCGCCGCGCCGCGCTATTGGGAGACGGGCGACGAGGACCAGACGTTTCGCTTCAACAACTACCTGAACCGCTTTCACTGGCGGCACCTGGATCTCATGGACGTGCTGGCGGGTTACCAGAACCGCGGCCGCGCGGGACTGGACGCGGTGTCCACGCTCATCGGCCTGCCGGGCAAGCTCGGCATGGCGGGCGACCAGGTGTGGGCGCAGTACCGGGCCGGCAACCTGCAGGGCATTCGCGATTACTGCGAGACCGACGTTCTCAACACCTACCTCGTGTACCTGCGCTTCCAGCTGATCCGCGGACACATGAGCCCGCCGCAGCACGTCGCGGAGATCCAGCGCATCCGCGACTACCTCGCCGGGCAGAGCGCCCCGCATCTGCAGCAGTTCCTTGCTGCCTGGCCCTGAGCGTCATCCGATGAAGCGCGTGACAGCCGCGGGCGGCGAGCTCGTGACCATCACCTCGTTGTCGCACGACGGGCGCGGCGTCGCCCATCTCGACGGCAAGGCAGTGTTCGTTGCAGGGGCGCTGCCCGGCGAGAACGTGCGGCTGGGCGCGCGTTTCAGGCACCGGCGCTTCGATGAAGCCGAGCTCGCCGAGGTCGTGGAGCCGAGCTCCGCGCGCGTGGTGCCGCGCTGCGCGGCATTCGGGATCTGCGGGGGCTGCGCCCTGCAGCACCTGGACCCGCGCGCGCAGGTGGCGGCCAAGCAGCAACACCTGCTCGAGGAGTTGCAACGCATCGGGCGCGTCGCGCCGGACGAGGTCCTCGAGCCGCTCACCGCGGACGTCTGGGGTTACCGGCGACGCGCGCGCCTCGGCGCGAAGTTCGTGCCGCGCAAGGGACGCGTGCTGGTCGGTTTTCGCGAGCGGCTCTCCCCGTTCATCGCGGCGCTCGAGCGTTGCGAGATCCTGGCGCCGCCGCTCGATGCGCTGATCGCGCCGCTTTCCGAAATGCTGACCGGCCTCACCATCCGTTCGCACGTGCCCCAGATCGAGGTGGCCGTCGCCGACAACGCGACGGCACTCGTCTTTCGCGTGCTGGCCCCGCCCGCCGACGGCGACCTCGCGGCCTTCGCGGATTTTGGCGCGCGTCACGGGGTGCAGGTTCACCTGCAACCGGGCGGGATCGACACGATCGCGCCGCTCGGCACCGTCGAGCCGCTGCGCTACCGCCTGCCCGATTACGACGTCGAGCTGCAGTTCCAACCCTCCGATTTCATCCAGGTGAACGGCCCGCTGAACCGGCGGATGGTCGCCCGCGCCCTGGGCTTGCTGCAGGCCGGATCCGAGACGGCGGTGCTCGACCTTTTCTGCGGCCTGGGCAACTTCACGCTGCCGCTTGCCCGCGGCGCTCGCCGGGTCGTGGGCGTGGAAGGGGAAGCGTCCCTGGTGGAGCGGGCGCGGACCAATGCACGGCGCAACGGCATCGCCAACGCCGAGTTTCATGTGGCCAACCTGGCCGATCCTGCAATCGGACAGGGCGCCACCGGGCCCCGACCGTGGTCCACGGAGCGCTTCGAGGCCGTGCTGCTCGACCCTCCACGCGCCGGAGCCCTTGAAATACTGCCGATTACTGCTCGTTGTGGGGCATTGCGCGTCGTGTATATTTCCTGCCACACGGGCAGCCTGGCGCGGGACGCGGGTATTCTGGTGCACGAACACGGCTTCAAATTGCGCTCGGCGGGTGTCATGGACATGTTCCCGCACACCGCCCATGTCGAGTCCCTTGCGGTCTTCGAGCGCTGAAGGGAGATGCCGGTGTCGCTCGGGCCGTTGATGATCGATTTCGCCGGGACCGAGCTCACGGCGGAGGATCGGGAGCTCCTGCGCCACCCCCTGGTCGGCAGCGTCATTCTCTTCACCCGCAACTATTCCGAGCCCCAGCAGCTGCAGCGGCTCGTCGCGGAGCTGCACTCACTGCGCGACCCGCCGCTGGTGGTCTCGGTAGACCACGAGGGCGGCCGCGTTCAGCGCTTTCGCAAGCACTTCACCGTCCTGCCGCCCGCGCGCCTGATCGGGCATCGATACGACATCGACGCGCAGGAGGGCCTGGAGACCGCACGCACCTGCGGCTGGCTCCTGGCAGCGGAGCTCCTCGGCGTGGGCATCGACCTGAGCTTCGCGCCGGTGGTCGATCTGGACTACGCGGTGAGCGAAGTGATCGGCGATCGCGCCTATCATCGCCACCCGTCGGCGGTCGGCGCGCTCGCGACTGCTTTCATGCTCGGCATGCGCGACGCCGGCATGGCTTCGGTCGCCAAGCACTTCCCTGGGCACGGCGCGGTCGTCGCGGACTCGCACTTCGCGCTGCCCGTCGACCGGCGTGAGTACGCGGATCTCGACGAAGAGCTCGCACCTTATCGCCGCCTGATCGCGAACGGACTGGTCGGCATCATGGCCGCCCACGTGCAGTTCCCCCAGGTCGACGAGCTGCCGGCGAGCCTGTCGCGGCGCTGGATCACCGACATCCTGCGCGGCGAGCTGGGCTTTCACGGCGTGGTGTTCGCGGACGATCTCAACATGGCCGGCGCCACGGTGGTGGGCAACATGCTTCGTCGCGCGGAGCTCGCGCTCGAGGCCGGTTGCGACGTGCTGCCCGTGTGCAACAACCGCGCGGGCGTCGTGGAGCTCATCGACCAGCTGCGTTACGAGGGCAATCCAGCCAGCCAGGCGCGCCTGGTGCGCCTGCACGGCAAGGCGGCGCCCGAGCGCGAAGCGCTGCTCGCCTCGGCCCGGTGGCACAGCGCGCACGGACGCGTGCTGCAGACCTCGGAAGCACCGGTGCTCAGGCTGGATGCGGGACGCGCATGAAGCAACTCCCGCAGGCCCTGATCCAGGACATTCTCAGGCTTAGCCCCGAGGGCATCACGGTCTGTGAGCGCACCGCCGAGGGATGGGTGGCCACCTACGTGAATCCGGCCTTCGAGCGACTCACGGGCTATCGCAGCCACGAGCTCCTCGGGCGCGACCTGCGCCTGCTGCAGGCCGAGGATCGCGAGCAGGACAACCGCCAGCGCATCCGCCAGGCGCTGACGGACGGTCAGAGCTGTCGCGCGCTGCTGCGCAACTATCGCAACGACGGCAGCCCCTTCTGGAACGAGTTCACGCTCGAGCCGGTCAGCGGGCCGGACCAGAAGGTCACGCATTTCGTCGGCTTCCACCGCGATGCCAGCGAGCGGCTGCGATTCGAGCCCAAGCCGGCCGGGCGCGAGGCGACGGCGCATGTCGCGGCGACCACGCCTTCGCTGCTGAGCGTGCTGCGCGACGATCGCCTCACCGGGCTGTACAACCGCACCTACTTCGACGAGCTGTATCGCCGCGATTTCGCCATCGCGCAGCGCGAGGGCCGCCGCATCGCCCTGCTGGTGCTGGACATCGACGCGCTCGGTGCCTACAACGACACCTTCGGCAAGGCGGCGGGGGATTCCTGCGTCAAGCGCGTGGCGCGCACGATCGCCGGATGCCTCAGGCGCGGCAGTGACCTGGTGGCGCGCATGGACGGCGGCACGATGATCGCCATGGTGCACGGCATGACCTCCGAGCAGCTCCTGCCATTCGCGAACACGGTGCTCGAGCGCGTGCGCGAGATGCGCATCCACCATCCCAAGTCGACCGTCCTGCGCTACGTGACGGTGAGCGCAGGTGTACTGAGCGCAGTGCCGGCCGAGGCGGATAAGCCCGAGCAGTTGATCGAGAAGGCCCAGGCGGCGCTCAAGGAAGCAAAGAACACCGGCCGCAATCGCGTGGTCGCAGCGCGCTGAGGCGCGGGCAGCTACGAGCAGGGTCGACCGCCGGTGTCGAAGTAGGTCTCGTCCCGCGTTATCCGTCCCCGCTCGACGGTGAGAAAGTTGGCGAGCGCAATCTCGAACGCAACTGAGCCGTCGGCTTGGCGCACACGCGCCAGAAACTGCACGGCAACCCGATTGCCCTGCACGACGTAACTCGGATCGTCGGCCGTGATGCCTGGAAAATCACGGAACAGATCGCCGTAGGTGCGCCGGAC
>DASTQG010000188.1:0-2495 GCA_035761885.1 Steroidobacteraceae bacterium
CGCCGTCAACGATCTGCGTGCGAATGGTTGCGGCCAGAGGCCTGGTGTGAGCTCACGACTCCAGGCAGTGGCCGGGCTCGACGAAATCGCCGAGGACATGGCACGCGGCCGGCCCCTGCGCCAGGCCGTTGAAGGCAAGACCTACCGCATCACGCGCTCGGCTTCGGTGCGCATGTCACGCCCGCGCAACGAAGCCGCGTTGCAACGCATGCTGCGCAACGATTTCTGCAGCGAGGTGACCGATCCCGAGTTCCGCGACATGGGTGTCGCGGGCAACCCGAAGCTGGTGTGGATCGTGCTCGCAACGCCCTTCGAGCCGCCCTCGGTGGCCGATACCGCGACGATCAGCGCGCGCATGCTGAAGCTGGTGAACGAAGCGCGCAGCACCGCGCGCCGCTGCGGCAGCGAGTCGATGCCGCCGGCGCCGCCGCTGAAACTCGAAGCGCGCCTGTCGCAAGCCGCGCTCGGCCACTCGCGCGACATGGCCGGGCGGGGATCGATGTCGCATGCCGGCACGGATGGCAGCACACCCGCGCTGAGAGCGACGCGCGCGGGGTACGCCTGGCGCAACGTCGCGGAGAACGTCGCGGCGGGCCAGACCACGCCCGAGGCGGCCCTGCAAAGCTGGCTGGACAGCCCCGGACACTGCGTGAACCTAATGGGGGCGAGCTACAGCGACATGGGAATCGCGTTCTTCGTGGACCGCGACAGCACCGAAGGAATCTACTGGACCCAGATGTTCGGTCGGCCGAAGTAAGGTGCCCAGGCCATCAGCCGGCGTTCGCGTCCCACCATTCTTCCATCCGCTTGCGCAGCGCGGCGTCGGGCAACTCGCCACGACCGGCCGCCTGGTTGTCCTCCAGGTGCGCAAGGCGCGTGGTACCGGGAATGGCGACCGTCACCGCCGGGTGCGATGCGACGTACTTGAGCAGCACCTGCGCCCAGCTGTCCGCTCCGATCTCTCGCGCCCAAGCCGGCAACTCCTTCGGGCCGAGCTTGCGGAGCAGGTTGCCGTCGCGCCGGCCGCCGAAGGGCATGTTGATCAGCACGCCCATGCCTTTTTCCTGAGCGAGCGGCAGCACCTCGGCCGCGGCCGCGCGGTTGTCGATCGAGTAGTCGACCTGGATGAAATCGAGCGGGTGCTTGCGCATGTATTCCATCATGCGTCCGTGCGCGCCGGTGTCCGACGTGGTGATGCCGATGTAGCGAAAGCGCTTGCCACTCTTGCCCTCGCGCAGCGCGGGCATCAGCTGATCCACGCCGTCGAGGTTGTGCACCTGCATGAGGTCGAACTGGTCGGTGCGCAGTTTCTGGAACGATTCGGTGATCATCTGCGCGCCGCGCGCCGCATCGCCGCCCGGCGCGGTGACCTTGGTGGCGAGGAAGAACTGCTTGCGATTGCCGAGCTCGGCCATCAGCTCGCCGAGTGTCGCTTCCGACTGCCGGTAGGCAGGCGCCGTGTCGATCACCTTGCCGCCCAGACGCGGCATGTGCTCGAGCACCTCGCGCCGCGCCGCGCGCTCCTCCGGCGTTGTCGGGCTGTAGTTGTTGGTGCCCAGGCCGACGATCGGGAGCTTTTCCGATGTGCGTGGAATGGCGCGCAGAATCGGCTGTCCCTGCTTGGACGACGCCGAGAACGCGGGCGGGGCAAGCAGGCCGACGGCTCCTGCCATCGCACCGAGTTTCAGTACCTCACGTCGGGTCAACGGGTAGCGCAAACGGTCGATCACGGCAATTCCTCCAGTGCGGAAGCGTGAATCATAACAAGACGATCCTGCGCGGGAACCCGGCGTCGGACCACTTCAACCCTTGTTCTTCTTTTTCTCCTGTTCACTCGGGGGTCGCTCCGCGCGCTGCGGCTCTTTTGCAACTTCCGATTCAGCGATGGCCTCGCCACAGGCCACGTTCTCACCGGGACCGGGTTCCAGCAACGCCAGCAGCGCCGCGGGCGGCGCCAAGGCAAATAAAGCAGCCGCCGCTGCGGCACGCGCCACGAGCGGGCCAGGCGCGGGATGGAAGCTCGGATCCTTGAGCGTGCCTTCGATTTCCAGCGGCACTCGAACCACCAGCGGGCTCGGGTCCTTGGGCTGCGGCCGCAGCTCGAGATCGAGCTGCTCGCTGCGAAAATCGATCTTGCCGGCGCCGACGATCGCCGTGTCGGTGGTGTCGAACACCAGTGCCTGGCTCGTGGCCACGCCCTCGTCCACGTCGAAATCGGCGTAAGCGCAACGCACGGTGATCATGCGGTCCTCGCCGATCGCGTAGCGCAGGGCCTCCGCCACGTCGAGACCTGCCAGCTCCACCAGCAGGTTGCTGATGCGCGCCGGACCCATCACCAGGTCGAGATTGCCGTCGACCGTACCCATCATCGCGGCAACGGAATTACCCTTGCCGGCGAGTTGCACCAGGCCCGCGATTTCCCCGGTGCTCTGTGGGTTCATCTTCGGAAAGATGCGTGGCAGCTCGATACCTCGCACCTGCAGATCGGTCGTCGC
>DASTQG010000189.1:0-6977 GCA_035761885.1 Steroidobacteraceae bacterium
GTGGGTGCGGGCCGCGCCCGATTCCGTCGCTGCTTCGTGGCGGGCAGCGTCGATTTCGTGTTCGGCGCCGGTGCCGCGCTGTTCGAGGATTGCGAACTGCACTCACGCTTTCGTCCGGACAAGCCGCGGCAGGGCTACGTCGCGGCACCGAGCACGTCGATCGCCCAGGACGTCGGGCTGGTGTTCCTTCGCTGCCGGCTCACTCGCGAAACGCAGGTGCCCGCGCGCTCGGTCGTGCTGGGACGTGCATGGCGGCCGACGCGTGATTTTCCCGACGGCCGCTACGGAGACCCGTCGGCGGTCGGAAGCGCCGTGTTCGCGCGGTGTTGGATGGACGAGCACATTGCAGCCGAGGGTTGGGAGCCCATGAACTACACGGCGCGCGACGGCACGCGCGTGGCGCTCGCGCCGGCGCAGGCGCGCCTGTTCGAGTTCGAGAGCACGGGGCCTGGGGCGATCGCGGATGCGAACCGGCGCGTGCTGAGCGCGGAGGACGCCCGACGCTACCTGGAACTGCCCGCGGCCTGGGCCTTCGGTGCGACGGGGACTGCCTCGAGGTCCCAGCGCGAAGCATCGAAGGTGGCTCGCGTGGGGGCGTCCGTGGGATAGCCGCCGACGTCGCGTTCGCTGTCGATGATGCGTCCGCGCCCCTCGATCGTGTCCGCGACGATGCGCGCGTCGACGGCATCGCGATTCCACGGGCGCGCGCCCGCGTTCGCGATCACGTCATCCTGCACCTCGGCCGCCGGCAGTACGCGCAGGCCCTTCGGCAGCGGCGTCGAGTTCGCAGGCATCCGCAGAGGCGCTGTCGTATATCGACCGAGAACGGGGAGCGGTCGGCCGAGGCGATCGACCGCGATGTTGTCGCGCTCGGTGAATGCGACGTCGCCCGAGCCCCCGACCGTGAACAGCGCGACATCGGACGGGGTCGACGGCCCGGCGCGCAGCACGTTGCCCACGAGCAGCACCGCGCCGCTCTCGTGGGGATGGCCTTTCCATTCCTCGGCGATGAGGTTGTAGTGCACCGCGCGCGGACCGGGATCGTAGATGAGGTTGTTCACGACGGCTCCGCTCGCCCCGCCCTTGAAGAGCGGGTTGCGCTCGGCGTTGTGCGCGTACAGATTCCCGACGATCAGCACCTCGGTCACGTTGTCGTGCACCAGCGTTCCCTTGGAGTGCTCGCCCTTCGGATGCACGGAGTTTGCGAGGCCCTCGGAGATGATGTTGTTGCTGAAGGTGATGCGATGCGACGCGCTCTCGCGCCATTGCGCGGGGTTCGCGCCGCGAAAGCGCGGGCCCGAGGCGGAGAGGTTCTCGTCCGTGCTCCAGCTGAGCGAGCAGTGATCGACGATCACGTCGCGCGCTCCGCCGCCGGTGGAGAGTCCATCGACTTCCCAGCTGCGCGGCGCGGAACCCGCCTCGCCGGGCCTGATGCGCAGGTGCTGGATGATCACGTCGTGCGTCGCGACGCTCACGCCGCCGCGGATCAACGTGATCCCCGGCGCCGGCGCGGTCTGCCCGGCAATGGTGAGGCGCGGCTCGCGAATCGCCAGCGTCGAGCGGTCGAGGTCGATGATGCCGCCCACCTCGAACACCACGATGCGTGCGCCGGGCGTTTCGACCGCCGCGCGCAGCGATCCCGGTCCGGTGTTCTCGAGCGTGGTGACGCGGACGACCTTGCCGCCGCGCCCGCCCCCGGTATCGGCCCAGCCAGGCACGAGGGGGGTGATGTCTTCACGAGCGGGAGTGACGGAAGGGGCGTTCTGCGCGCACGTGGCGGTGCAGAACACGAGACAGATCGCGGCGGAAAGCTCAATACGAACGCTGCGAGCCATGCGACCGCATTGTAAATGACACCGGTTTCCTATATATGACTTTTTCAATGTTCGACGCGCGTGCCACGGCCCGGAAATTCGTCAGCGCCCGGCTCGGCGCGCTCTCGCTGCCGCAATACCCCGGGGAAACGCCCGACTCCCTCGACGCGGCGTACGCCTGCCAGGATGCCGCGATCGCGGAGTGGCCCGATGAGATCGTCGGCTGGAAAGTCGGCAGGATCCCGGAAACCTGGCGCGAGCGCTTTCCCGAGGAACGCCTGATGGGGCCGATCTTCGCACGGGCCGTGGCCGCGGCCGAGCACGGCGACCTGGTCGAGATCCCGGTGTTCGAAGGTGGATTCGCCGCAGTGGAAGCGGAGTTCATCTTCTCGCTCGCAGCTGATGCTCCCGCACACCAGACTTCCTGGACGATTGCCGAGGCGGCGCGCATCGCCGGTGCGTTGCACGTCGGCGTGGAGCCCGCGGGCAGTCCCCTGGCGACGATCAACGAGCTCGGGCCCGCCGTGGTGGTCTCCGATTTTGGCAACAACGCGGGCCTCATCGTCGGCCCGCAGATCCTCGACTGGCAGGCGCGTTCCTTCGATTCGCTCACCTGCGAGACCTTCATAGACGGAACGCGCGTCGGACGCGGCTCGGCGAGCTCGCTTCCGGGCGGTCCGTTATCGGCGCTTGCATTCGCACTCACGCGCGCTGCGCGTCGCGGCCGCCCGTTGAAGGCGGGCGATCTCGTGTCCACCGGCGCGGCGACCGGCATTCACGACATTCGCATCGGCCAGGGCGCGCACGTCGTATTCGCCGGCGCGGGCGAGATCCGTTGTCGCGCGGTGCGCGCGCAGCCCGCGGCCGTCGGCACGCCGGACCTGAGCCCGGTTCGCGCCACGTGCTGAGCCGGCGCTCGCTGCTGATCGCCGGATCGTCCGCCTGCGCGACGCTCGCCCTGCCGCGCCTGGCGTGTGCGAGGGAAATTCTCACCGCGGCGGACGTGCACATCGACGGCTATCCGACCGTCGAAGCCGTGAAATGGATCGGCCGCGAGCTGGAGCGCGAAAGCGGCGGCCGGCTCTCGGTGCGCATGTATCACTCCGGCCAGCTCGGACGCGAGACCGACACGGTGAACCTGGCGCGCTTCGGAGCGCTGGATTTCACGCGCGTGAACCTCGCCGCCCTCAACAACGCGTTTCCCGCGACCCAGATCCTGTCACTGCCGTACGTCTTCGATTCCACCGAGCACATGCGGCGCTCGGTGGACGGGCCGGTGGGCGCCGAGATCCTCGCGGCGTTCGAGGCGCGCGGTCTCGTCGGTCTCGCGTTCTACGATTCGGGTGCGCGCTGCTTCTTCAACACGCACCGCCCGATCTCCGCGCCGGCCGAGTTGCACGGGCTGAAGATCCGCGTGCCGCCTTCGGACATCTTCATGGATCTGATCCGCGCGCTGGGCGCGAACCCCACGCCGCTGGCGTTCGGCGAGATCTTTTCCTCGTTGCAGACGCGGCTGATCGATGGCGCCGAGAACAACTGGCGCAGCTTCCACACCAGCCGCCATTTCGAGGTCGCGCGCTACTGGGCGCAGACCGAGCATTCCTATTCGCCCGAGGCGCTGCTCCTGTCCCGCAGGCGCTTCGACTCGCTCGCGCCATCGGATCGCGAGTTGCTCGTGGATCTCGCACGTCGCTCCGTGCCTTACATGCGTGAGCTGTGGGACCGCACCGAAGCCGAGTCGCGCGCGTTCGTGATCGCCAACGGCGTGAGCGTGAGCGAGATCGATCGTCCCGCCTTCGAGCGCGCCGCGGCACCGATGCTGCGTGCGCACCTGCGCGATCCGCAGCTGGACCGGATGTACCGCGCGATCCGCGCGCAGGCCTGAGCATGAACCAGGCCGTGGCGCACCTCGATCGATGGATGGGCGCGCTCGCCACCATCGCGATCAGCGTGGCCGGGCTCGCGCTCATCGGAATGACCGCGGTGGAAGCCTGGCAGGTATTCGCCCGCTACGTGCTGAACGATTCGCCCGGCTGGACCGAGCCGATCGCCTTGCTGTTCATGAATACCGCCATGATGTTCGGCGCGGCCGCGGCGGTGCGCAGCGAGGCGCACTTCGGATTCTTCATCGTGCTGCACTCGGCGCCACCGCCGCTGCGGCACGTCATGGCCGGCATCGCGCGCCTGATCACCTTTGCGACCGGCGGCGTGCTGGCGCTGTGGGGCGGTCAACTCATGCTCGACGGTTGGGACGTTCCGATGGCGGGCGCCGCGCTCCCGCAGGGCATCGCTTTCCTGCCGCTGTGCCTCGGCGGCGCGCTGATCGCGCTCTTCGCGCTGGAGCGACTGGTGCGGGCACCGCTGCCCGCGGCGTTGACCGGCGAAGCAGCGCCGCAGCGTGAGCTGAAGCCGGAACCGGAGCGCTGAACGTGGGAGTTGCGATTCTCTTCGGTGTGTTCGCAATCCTGCTGCTGATCGGCGTGCCAGTCGCCTTCGCGCTGATGGCCGCGGCTCTCGCCACTGTCCTGTACCTGGACCTGCCCGCTATAGTTGTTGTGCAGCAGACCGCCGCGGGCGCGGGCTCGACGGCGCTCATCGCGATTCCGCTGTTCATCTTCGCCGGCGAGATGATGATGCGCGGCGGCATCTCCGATCGCCTGATTTCGTTTGCCGCCGCGCTGGTCGGCCACGTGCGCGGCGGGCTGGCCCAGATCAACATCGTGGCCTCGCTGTTCTTCGGCGGCGTGTCGGGCTCGGCGATCGCGGACGTTTCGGCGATCGGCGGCACCATGATTCCGCAGATGGTCGGGCGCGGCTTCGACCGCGATTTCGCGGTCAATGTGTCGGTCTCCGCCGCGCTCGTGGCGCTGCTGGTGCCGCCCTCGCACAACCTGATCCTGTACTCGGCTTCGGCCGGCGGCTCCATCTCGATCGCCGACCTGTTCGCAGCCGGCATCCTTCCGGCGCTTCTGATGACGTCGGTGCTGATGTCGACTGCGTGGATCCTCGCGCGCCGCCGCGGCTACGCACTCGAGGCGTTTCCGGGCTTGCGGGCGGTGCTGGTGCGTTTCATCGCTGCCCTGCCCGGACTGCTGCTGGTCGCGTTGATCTTCGTCGGCATCCGCGCCGGTGTGTTCACCGCGATCGAAAGTGCGGCGATCGCTGTGGTCTACGCGATCTTCATCACCGCGGTCGTGTATCGCGGCCTCACCTGGCAACGATTCGTCGAAACCTGCCTGGGCGCGGCACGCACCACCGGCGTCATCCTCTTCGTCATCAGCGCCGCAGCCTCCTTCGGCTGGCTGCTCGCCTACCTGCAGGTGCCCGCATCCGCAGTGCAGTTCCTGCAGAGCGTGGCGGACAACCCCGCCGCGGTGCTGCTGCTCCTGAACGTGATCCTGCTGATCCTCGGCACGTTCATGGACATGGCGCCTCTCATCATCATCTGCACGCCGATCTTCCTGCCGGTCGCGAAGGCCTTCGGCATCGATCCGGTGCACTTCGGCGTGATCCTGATCCTCAACGCGGGGATCGGACTGATCACCCCGCCGGTCGGCTCGGTACTGTTCGTGGGAACGGCCATCGGCCGCATCAGCATCGGCGAGGCGCTGCGCACGATCTGGCCGTTCTACCTGGCTGCGCTGTTCGTGCTCGCGCTGGTGAATATCCTGCCAGCGCTGTCGCTGTGGCTGCCGGCAGCCTTGAAATAGCGCCCTGAAAAACGACTAGCCCGCCTCGACCAGCGTTCCCGCCAGGCTCTCGCGCACGCGCGCCGGTATCTGTTCGGGCGGCACGCTCAGGCGTCCGTAGGCGTCGCGCAGCGTGGTGCGAAAGCGCGGATTCGCAGCGAGCGTCGCCGGGAACACGCCCTCGAGCCCGAGGAAGCGCGGCACGTCGCTCGTCTCTCCCGAACATTCCCGGCCGATCGCGGCGAGGCGCTCCGCGAGCGGATCGACGATCGGAATACGCTGGTGCGCGCGCTGGCGCAGGAAGTGCAGCCACGATGCGATCGACACGCACAGCCGATCGATGGGAGCGCCCGCGGCGAGGCGGTCGCCGATCGTTCCGAGCAGCCGGAACGGCAGCTTCTGCGAGCCGTCCCAGGCGATCTGCGCGAGTGGATGGCGGATCGCCCGGTTGCGAAAGCGCGCGAGGATGTCCTCGACATAGTGCAAAGGATCGAGGCCTTCGGGCGAGTCGAGCGTCGGCAGCACGTCCTCGAGCATCAGCGTGCGTGCGAATGCCGAGAGGTCGCGGTCGCTCATCGCCTGCGAAACGGTCTCGTAACCCGCCAGCAGGCCGAGGTAGGCGAGGCTCGAATGCGCGCCATTCAGCAGGCGCAGCTTGGCGCGGTCCCAGCCCGTGATGTCGTTGGTGAGCGTGATGCCGGCCGCATCCCAGGGAATGTCGCCGCCGCCATGCCCGTCTTCGACCACCCATTGCACGAACGCCTCGCGCTGCACGGGCCAGCGATCGTGGATACCCCCGAGCGCGTCCGCCACGCGCGTGCGCAGCGCATCGTCGGTGGCCGGCGTGATGCTGTCGACCATGGTGCGCGGAAAGGAAACCTCGCCTGCGATCCACGCGGCGAGGTTGCAGTCCAGCTCGTGGGCGTAGCGCGCCACCGCGCGTCCGAGCCGCCGCCCATTGTCGACCAGGTTGTCGCAACTCACGACCGTGAAGGGCGCGAGACCCGCCGCGCGCCGCCGCCGCAATCCTTCGGCGAGGACTCCGATCAGCGTGCGCGGCGCCTGCGGCGCCTGCAGGTCGGCACGGATCGCAGATTGCTCGAGGTCCAGCGTTCCGTCGCCTGCGAGGTAATAACCTTTCTCGGTGACCGTCGCGGTCACCAGGCGCGTCGTGGGGGCGCTCAGCCGTTCGAGCACGATCGCAGGCGATTGCGGCGCGACCAGCAGCTCGCGCAGTGCACCGATCACCTGGAAGGACTGCGTCTCGTCGAGCACGGCGAGGGTGTACAGATCGTCCTGGGGCGCGAGGGCGTCGCGCACCCCGCTGCTTTGCAGCGCAACCGCGCAGATCGCCCAGTCCGGGCGCTGCGCCACCAGGCGTTCGAAGTAGCTGGCCTGGTGCGCGCGGAAAAACGCGCCGGGACCGAAGTGAACCACGCCGGCGCTCATGCGCCCGCGATCGTAGCGCGGACGT
>DASTQG010000190.1:0-12149 GCA_035761885.1 Steroidobacteraceae bacterium
CTCGATCGATGGAGTAGTAGCCACCATTGCCGACGAGTACGAAGCCCGTCGGCGTCGCGATCAACTCGACAGGCACCTGGTCGGCGAGCGGCGTCGCCAACTCCCGGATCTTCGCGCCGCCAGGCGCGTGCAACGAGAACAGCAGGCCGCTCTCATCGCTGGCGGCCAGCGCCCACTCGCCGGCGGCATTCATGGCGAGTGAGGCGAATGGCCCCATTTTCGACAGCGTTCGCAGCTCGATCACGCGCGTCGTCGACAACGCGTCGCCTGCGCTGACGACACTCAGCGTATGCGGGCCGGCAGCGAAGCGCTCGGGCGATCGCGAAATCAGCGCGTGCGGCTGGCCTGACGGAGACAGTGCCATCGCATGCACGACGAGGTGGCCTTCGGTGGTCGCGTGGCGAAAGGCAACCTGCACCTGGGCTCGAGCCACCGGCGCGCAGATCGCTGCCAGCAGCCCCAGCGCGAAAAGGCACACCGCATCGCGCAACGCGCTTTCAAGTGACGTTACAGCAATCACAATGTCGCTCCTGGTTTGCTCGAAAGGCGGGTTGGCCGGCGAGGGCCACTGCGGCGGTCATTGCGGTCGCGATGGTCGAGCACCTGATCGATTCGAGCTGGTACTGTGCGCAGCGCGCCGGTGCATTGAAGGGCGGAAGAAAGCGCGGGCAATCGACGACGTTCGGGTAGGCCCGGGCACATACGCCACGCAGATCGCTGCCGAAACTCTGATCGCAGGACGCCTGGCTCGAACCGCAGGTCTTGTAGCATCGATCGTGCCGGTTGCAGGGCAGCGACGAGATGCTGCTAACCAGCAACCAATGCACCGTTCCCTGCTCCACACCGAACGCCGTGCTCGTGAAGCCCACGAGGCCGTTGACGGGATTGTTGCGATCCCCGAGCACTGTGGCGACCTGTTCCGGAATGCTGCAGCCGTCGACCACGTACGAAACGCGCGCCTGGCGACAAAGCGCCGGGTTCGTAACCTGGCTGACAGTCGGGCACGCGGGTGGGGGCGGCGGCGGTGGCGGCGGCGTGAGCCAGGGCGGTGGCGTACAGGTGTAGCAAAACTGGGCGATGATCAGTTCCTTGAGCATGGCGGCGACCCCTCCCTAGGGCACGTAGCATTCGAACGGCGGATCCGAGCACAGGCAGACGCAGCAGTTCACTGACCAGTACTCCGCCGGCACGAAGAGGCGATTGGACGGCGTGGTGAACTCGCCGATGCCGCGCGGATCCTGGCCGAGCAGTGCATCGACCCTGAGCGCAGCTACCGAGCGCGTGACGTAGGCCGCGGGGCTCCAGCGTGACGGATCCCCTGCGAGCGTGAGCTCCTGCGACACCTCGTCGTCGGTGAAGAGACCGATCGAGGCGGGCCGCACTCGTGTCAGCTGCACGTCGAAACGAGACCCGAAATCGTTGATCTCGCGCTGCTGGTTGTAGACGGGCAGCGCGCGGGCCGAGAGCTGCGCGACGATGTCGGGCTCGCCCGGTGCGTACTGGTACTCGAGCGCGGGCTGTTCGCCACGCTCGACGCGAGTGAGCCGGCGCAGCGCGTCGTAGTGAAAACGCAGGGCACCCGTGGCTTCGGCGCTCACCTCGCCGAGCAGGTCGGCGGAACCGTAGTCGAATCGCGTGAGCGAACCGGTCGTTGCGGCAACCGAGTTCACCCGCTGATCCGCGCCCAGGGCGTAGGTCCAACCCGGCCCGACGCCTGCGGCCGAGCGCACCTGCGATTGGAACAGGCTTCCCGATGCGTCGTAGGTGTACTGCACCTGCGCGCCGTACGAGGTGGCGGTCGATTCGCGCAGGCCCACGCCGTTGTAGCCGAACGTGAGCACGTGACCGTCGGGACTCGTCGCACGCGCCAACCGCCCGGACGCATCGAAGTGCAGCTCTGCGCTTCGTCCGTCCGGGGCCACGATCTGCCAGGACGGGCCCTGACGCGCGAACGTCAGCGTGCTCCCATCCCGGCGGCGCAGCAACGCCAGCTCGCCGCCCGCATCGAACTGCGCCAGTTCCTCGCTGCGGTCGGCGTGCAGCACGCGTTCGGCCGCCATGCCCCGGTAGCCCCGGACTTCGTAGAGTGAGCCCGCGCTGTCCGAAGCGACCGTGACGACCCGACCGAGGCCGTCGTACCGCAGCCAATAACCTTCGCCGCCCGCGGACACGAACCTGGCTCGGAAGGCCGTGCCCGCTCCCGCCTGGTGCTGCCGCAGCTGCACGCGCTGTTGACCGTTGCGCGTGAGGCTCGCGGGCACACCGCTCGCGTCGAGCTGCAACTCCGTGCGCGTGCCCAGCGGATTCAGCACGCTGATCGTGAGACCCGACGGCGCCGCCCGGAACTGCGTGCTCAGTTCGTCCACGGTCACACGCGTCGTCCGCCCCTGATAGGCGAACGCGTGGCGCTTGCCATTGATCCGCGACACCGCCACTCGACCCACGGCGTCATAGTCGAACGCCACGTCCTCGACGTCACTGGGCGCCGTCGTCGCATCGAGCCGGCCAGCTTCGTCATATCGATACCGCCACTCGTGACCGCCCGGATCCGTCACCGCGGACAGGCGCGACCGGTCGTCATATCGATATCGCACCGTGCGGCCCGTGGAATCCGCCACGGCCTCGATCGCTCCGCTTCCGGCGCGCGCGAGAGTGATCCGGGCACCGGACGACGAGACGATTCCCACGAGCGCGCCCATGGCGGAATACTCGAACTCCAGCCGGTTGTCGAAGCCGTCCAGGACTTCGGCCAGCTGAAAGCCCGCTCTCACCGCGCGAAAGCGCTTGGTCAGACCGGTGCGCGTGCGTACCAGTATCGTTGACGAATCCGGACGCGCGAACTGCACCACGTCGGTGAGGAACGCATCGAGCGGCGACGCAAAACGCCCCGCGCCGTCGAAGTGCAACTTCGCGCCGTTGCCGTACACATACTCGAACCCGCCGTCACCGGCTCGGGTCATGGTTTCCTCCACCGTCAGGCGCCATCCACCTCGGCCGAAACTTCCCGTCGCCGTGCGTGCGGAGTGATACGCACGCCGGATGACGATCGGCAACGGCCCGTCGGCGACGAGATCGGTTCGCGACAGCACGGCGCTGCCGTCGCTCAGGTGGACGAACCCGCGCACCAGCCCGTGCCTGGAACTCACGGGGTACGGTGTATAGACGACCCGGCGCGGACGAACGGCAACGTCGGCCAGAAACTCCGCGGAGGGTTTGAAGCGATAGCGCGCGGCCGCTCCGCTCGAATCATCAGCACGCGCCAGCACGCCCCCGGCAATGACCGCGAGCGCCAGCGCGAGGCCCAGCGCGGGCCCCGTTCGATGTGGCATGGCAATTCCCTCCCTGGCAGCGGGAAGGTTAGAGCAGGCGCGTCACGAAGAAACGCTGGAAATGTAGCCGATTCGACTGATTATTCGAGCGCAGGGGTCAGCGCCCCGGCCGCAGCAGCTTCTTCACTGCCGGCGCGAGCGGCCGCTCCGAATCGCAGTACTCCTCCCAGACGCTGCCCTTGCGCAGCAATCCCGGGGCCGTGCGCACGGTGAAACGCGCCGGGTCGAGTCCCTTGCGCACCTGCTTCCATTGCACCGGCATCGAAACTGGCGCGCCCTCGCGGGCCCGCGGCGACAGCGGCGCCACCGCCGTGGCCATGCGGTCGTTGCGCAGGTAGTCGAGAAATATGCGGCCGGTGCGTTCCTTCTTCGCCATGCTGAGCAGGTAGTCGCGCGGCGAATCCGCAGCCATGCGCCGACAGACTTCCATCGCGAACGCCTTGGCCTCGCTCCACTCGAGCTTGCGCCCTCGCGGTTGCGCCAGCGGCGTCACCACGTGCAGTCCTTTCCCGCCGGTCGTCTTACAGAACGCCACGAGATCGAGGGATTCGAGCCGCTCGCGCAGCTCGAGTGCCGCGGCGACCACCCGCTCGAAGCCGAGCTCGGGGGCGGGATCCAGGTCGAACACCAGCCGTCCGGGTGCTTCGGGATCGCCGGGCACGCAGTTCCACGGATGCAACTCCACGCCGCCGCTCTGCCCGATCGCGACGATGCCTTCGGCGCGATCCACCTGCAGATACGGCTTGGTGTCGCCCTTCACCTTCACCAGCGACAGCAGGCTCGAAGTACCCGGCATCGCGTGCCGCTGGAAGAAGCGCTGACCCTGAATGCCGTCGGGCGCGCGAATGATCGAGACGGGTCGACCCTTCAGATGCGTGAGCATCCAATCCGCCACGGATTCGTAGTAGCGCGCCAGCTCGAGCTTGGTGATCGGCGGTTCGCCGCGCACGGCCGGCCAGAGCGGCTTGTCCGGATTGGAAATGCGCACGCCCGCGACCGCCGAACCCTGGCCAGTGCGATCCGCAGTGCGCGCTGCTGGCGTAGCGGCGCGCGCTTTCTTGCCCCGCGCGCCCTTCTTCGCAACTCCTGGCTCGATCAATTGCGTGTCCTCCGCTGGCGCCGGCTCCTCCGCATGCACTTCCCGCGCTGGTTTGTCCTCGCGCAGTCCCTTGTACGCCGCCTGGCGCACATGGCCAGAGCCCGTCCAGCCCGCAAACTCGATCTCTGCCACGAGCTTCGGTTCCACCCAGTGCGTCCCAGGGGCGGAGCGCGGTGCGTTGACGCCACCGAACGGGTTCTTGTCCGTATGCAGCGCCTTGAGGCGTGGCAGCAGCGCATCCAGCTTGTCGCGCGCAAAGCCGGTGCCGATCCGTCCGACGTGAGCCAGCTGGCCGTCACGATACACGCCTGCGATGAGTGAGCGGAACGCGCGGCCCGTCGTGGTGTAACCGCCGATCACGACTTCGTGTCCGCCGCGGCACTTGCTCTTGAGCCAGCTCCCCGCCCGTCCCGCGCGATAGGGATCGTCGAGGCGTTTGGAGATGATGCCCTCGAGCGCCATCCGGCACGCGGACCTGAGCACGGCGTCACCCGCGGACTCGAAATGCTCGACATAGCGAATGAGTGAGGTCTCGTCCAGGCGCGCGGCTGAGAGCAGGCGTCGCAGCCGCTCCTTGCGCTCGCGCAGTGACAGGCGGCGCAGATCTTCACTGCCTTCGAACATCAGGTCGAACGCGTAGAAGATGAGGTTGGAGCTGTCCTTCGCCGAGAGCGCCGCCTGCAAGGCGGCGAAGTTGGGCGTTCCCTGGGCATCGAGCGCGACGACCTCACCGTCGATGATCGCGTCGGGCAGAGCGGCGGCCTCCTCGGCCACCACGCCGAAACGCTCGGTCCAGTCGAGGCCCTTGCGCGTTCGCAGCGTCGCCACGCCCGCGGCGACGCGCAGTTGCAAGCGGTAACCGTCGAGTTTCACCTCGTGACCCCAGCCCTCATCCTGCGGGGGATGGGAGACGAGGCGGCAGAGCTGCGGCTCGATGAACGTGGGCACTCGCGCGTTCGCCCGTTCGCGCTTGCGGGCGACCTGCGGTGTGCGTCGTGCCCTGGATGCGTCGCGAGCGCGACGCGGCGCGCTTTGTTCGGCGACAGCGCTGCGACTCACGCTGCCTTCCTTGCGGTTCGAATGCCAGACCGCATCGGCCGTGGCGCGGGCGCGCGAGCCGCGCATGAAGGGCTTGGGTGCCCTGCCCTTGCCTTGCGCGATCTGCTGCATCGGCCGGCCCGAGGCTACCGAGCGATCTTCCGCCAGCAGCGCTTCCGTATCGGTGTCATCGCCTTCCACGGTTCCATGCCGGATCAGCAGCCAGTTGTTGCGCTTGCCGGCATCATTGCGCAGGCGGACCAGTACCCAGCGTCCTTGCAGTCGTTCGCCCACCAGCACGAACTTGAGCTCGCCCTTGCGCAGTTGCTGCTCCGCGGACTTGTCGCCCTCGGGCGCCCAGCAGCCGCGATCCCAGACCATCACCGTGCCGCCGCCGTACTCGCCCTGCGGAATCGTGCCCTCGAAGTCACCGTACTCGAGCGGGTGGTCCTCGACTTCGACGGCGAGACGCTTGTCCTTCGGATCCAGCGATGGCCCGCGCGTCACGGCCCAGGACTTGAACACGCCGCCCAATTCCAGGCGCAGGTCGTAATGCAGGCGCCGGGCGGCGTGCTTCTGGATGACGTAGCGCAGGCAGTCGGCCGGCGCGATCCGCTCTGCGCCCGAGGGCTCCGCCGTGCGCGTGAAGTCGCGCTTGGCGCGGTAGATCTGGAGCTTTCGGGGGCTCTTACTCGGGGCAGCGCTCTTGCGAGCACCGGTGCGACGCTTCCTTGCGGCCATGATGCCTCTGACCGCACGCGGCGGCGCAAGTTACGCACTACCTTTGACCCGCCAGCGCGCCAGCGCCCGCGGCCTGCCCCGTGGATGTCCGTTTCTGACCGGCCGAGGTCCCGGACCGCGCTCGCCGGGCTGCGCCCGCGCCCGCAGAATGGCATCCTTCGCGAGACACGGAGGCTGTTCAAATGCGTACTGCGTTGCTGGTCATCGATGTCCAGGAATCCTTTCGCCACCGGGACTATTGGCAGGACGCGGAGGTGCCCGCCTTCATCGCCAACGTGCAGGCACTCATCGATCGCTGTGCCGGCGCCGACATCCCGGTATTGCAGGTTTTTCACGAAGAGCCGGGCGGCGCGACCCACCCGTTCGCGGCGGCTTCCGGCCACGTGCGGACGATGCGCGAGCTGCGCATCGAGCCTGACGCGGTGTTCCGCAAAAGCGTGCATTCGGCGATGTTCGCGCGCGAGCCTTCCGGCCGAAGCCTAGAGAGCTGGCTGCGTGCGCACGGCATCGAGCGCCTGCTGATCACCGGGATACGCACCGAACAGTGCTGCGAGACCACGACGCGCCACGCCTCGGACCTGGGCTTCGACGTGCGCTACGTGATGGATGCGACTCTCACGTTCCCCATGCGCGCGCCGAACGGTCGCGAGTATTCCCCGGCCGACATCCGCGAGCGCACCGAGCTCGTGCTCGCCGGCCGGTTCGCCCGGATCGTTGCGGCGAGCGCCGCCTTTTGACGGAAGTCCTGTTCGTGGTGCTGCCGAACGTGGTCCTGCTGGATCTGGCGGGACCAGCCGAGGCATTTCGCATCGCGGAACAGAAAGTGCCGGGCAGCTACCGGTTGCGCTACGTCGCGCCGCGACGGCAAGTCGACGCCGCCATTGGCCTCGCGCTCACCTCCCTCGAGCCGCTGCCACGGCGCCTGGAACGCGGCAGCATCGTCGTGATCACGGGCGTGTCGGGCAGCCGCCTGCCGCTCGATCATCCCGAAACGCAGCGCGTGGTGGAGTGGCTCGCCCGCGTGGATCTGGGCGATTCGAGCCTGCTCACGGTTTGCGCCGGCAGCTTGATCGCCGCGCGCGCCGGCCGGCTCGCCGGCCTTCAATGCACCACGCACCACTCTCACCTGGAAGAGCTGCGTGCGCTCGAGCCGACCGCGCGCGTGCTCGATAACCGCATCTTCGTGGAGGATGGCGCGGTACTCTCCAGCGCCGGCGTCACGGCGGGCCTGGATCTCGCGTTGCACGTGATCGGCCGCCATCTCGGGCCGCGCGTGGCCAGCGATGTCGCGCGCGAGCTGGTGGTGTACCTGCGCCGCTCCGGCACCGATCCGGCGCTGTCGCCGTGGGTCTTGCATCGCAACCATGTGCATCCGGCGGTGCATCGGGTGCAGGACGCCGTCACGCGACGGCCGGCGGCCCGTTGGGGCTCGCGAGAGCTGTCGGCCGTGGCTTGCACCACGCCCCGGCATCTCGCGCGCCTGTTCGCCGAGCACGCACAGTGCTCACCCCTGGACTATGTCCAACTGATCCGCGTGGCTCTCGCACGCGAGCTGGTGAGCCAGAGCTCGCTCGACCTGGAACGCGTGGCGGAAAAGGCCGGCTTCGCCTCCGCGCACCAGTTGCGCCGGGTCTGGCGTCGCTGGGAATCGACTCCGCCGAGTACGCTGCGCACCGGCGTCTGAAACGCCAACGGAACCTTTCCGGCCCGGCGGACATTAATACTTGAGGCGTCCCGCGACGCCGAGGTGTTTCCGTGCCCAATGTCGAGCCAACTGCCACTGGCCGAATGTACCGCCCCACGGCCGCATCACTCGTCGACGTACCCGATCATCGGCTCGTCGAGCTCGCCCGTGAACGCAACGACGGTGCCTTCGAAGCGCTCATGCGCCGTTACAACCGGCGCTTGTATCGCGTCGCGCGCAGCGTGCTGCGCGACGACTCGGCGGCGCAGGACGCGGTACAGGAAGCTTACCTTCGCGCCTTCACCAACCTGCATCGCTGGCAGCCCACGGGCAGCTTCGGCGCCTGGCTCACGCGCATTGCGCTCAACGAAGCGCTGATGTTCCGGCGCCGCGCACGCAATGAAGTTTCGCTGCACGACATCGCAGAGACCCGGTTGCAGGACGAACGCATCGACGGTTTCGAAGGGGTCGTCGAGGTGGATGGTGTGGCCTCGCGCGATGTACGCCGCCTGCTCGAGCACGCGGTGGACGGATTGCCGGAGCGCTTTCGCACCGTGTTCGTACTGCGCGAGGTGGAAGAGCTCAGCATCGCGGATACCGCCGCCTGCCTGGGCCTGAACGCGGCGACGGTCAAGACGCGCCTGCACCGTGCGCAGCTTCGCCTGCGCGCGGACATCACGCGCCGTCTCGCGCGCGAGCGCGTCAACCTGTTCGACTTCGACGGCGTCCGATGCGATCGCATCGTGAGCGGGGTGATCGCGCGGCTGCCGCGGTCGCGCGGCTGAGCGCGCCTAGTCCGCCGGCCATTCCTCCAGCGTTCTCACCAGCGCGGCGAGAAACGCGTTCGCCTGGAACGCATCGAGCGCGCGGTGATCGATGGTGAGCGTGACGTAGCACATCGGGCGCACGCGGATCACGTCTTCGCCGTCGACCTCCCGGACCACCACCCGCCGCTCGAGCTTGCCCACGCCGAGTATCGCGACCTGCGGCTGGTTGATGACGATGGGTGCGGCCAGGATGCTCCCGCTCACGCCGTGATTGGAGATCGTGAAGGTGCCTCCGCGCACCGCTTCGGGCGCGAGCCGTCCGACGCGCGCCTGCGCGACCAACTCGCCCAGTCGGTGCGAGATCCCGAACAGATCGAGCGTCTGCGCCCGGTGCAGCACGGGCACGATCAGCCCTTCGTTGCCGAGCGCGGTCCCCACGCCGATGTTGGCGTCGCCGTGGATCTCCAGGTGATCGGGATGAAAGGTCGCGTTCGCTTCCGGCACAGCCTCGATCGCGCGCGCCGAGGCCGCGACGAAATAGGCCGTGAGCGTGAGCTTCGCGCCGCGACCTTCGAATTCCGCAGCGTGCCGCTCGCGATGCCTCACCACGTTGGTGAGATCGGCCTCGAACAGCGTCGTGACGTGCGGAGCGGTCGCAACGCTCGCCGCCATATGCTCGGCGATGCGCCGGCGGATCGCGCTGTGCGGAACCTTGCGTGAACCTGCGCTCGCAGCGGGAGATTGCGCCTGCGGGCCGCGTGCTGGCGGTGGCGCGCGCGTGGGCGCCGGAGCGATAGTACTGGCAGCCGTAGACGACGTTCGCGCAGTTCCGGTCGTGCGCGACTCGACGTGGCGCAGGATATCCTGCGCGGTGATGCGGCCGTCGCGTCCGCTGCCCGCAATCTGCGCCGGTTGCAACCCGTGCTCGGCGAGCAAGCGCCGCACGGCGGGGCTCAGCGGTGCTTCGCGCAATTCCGTTTCGCGGCGTCGGGTCGGCGCGGACGCTGAGGGGGCATTCGCCTTGCTGGCCTCCGTCGTCGCGCCGATCCGCAGGCGTGCGAGAACTGCGTTCGGCTCCACGGCATCGTTCGGAGCCTTGAGAATATCGACCAGCTCTCCGCTCGCGGGTGCGGGAATCTCCACCGTCACCTTGTCAGTCTCCAGCTCGACCAGCGGCTCGTTCTGTGTGACCCGCTCGCCCACGTTGCGACACCAGCGCAGCACGGTGGCCCGAGTTCCTTCGTGCTGCTCGGGCATCACGACGTCGATCAGCTGCGACATGCTCAGATCTCCACCAGCGCGCGCAGGGCCGCTTCGATGTCAGCGACGCCGGGCACCACTGCGTCAAGCAGCAGCGGGCTGTGCGGGCTCGGGACGTCCGGCATTGCCAGTCGCTCCACCGGTGCGTCGAGGTCGAAGAACGCCTCCTTCGCCAGCATGGCGGCGATCTCCGCGCCGAAGCCCGCGGTGAGGTTGTCTTCGTGCACGATCAGTGCGCGCCGCGTGCGGCGCACAGAAGAGAGCACCGCGTCCTTGTCCCAGGGCGAAATCGTGCGCAGGTCGATCAGCTCGACGGAGATTCCGGTGCGATCGATCGCCGCTTCGCAGCGCTCGACCATCGCGCCCCAGGTGACGATCGTCGCCGCGTCACCTTCGCGCAGCACGCTTGCCTTTCCAAAGGGTACGACGTAGTCGTCGCCCGGATAGGGCCGGCGTGCCCACGCCCCATCGAGCAGCGAGCGGTGCTCGAAAAAGATCGTGGGATCGTTGCCGCGCAGGGCCGAGCGCAGCAGTCCGACCGCGTCTGCCGCGTTCGAAGGCATCGCCAGGCGCCAACCGATGCCGTGCGCCCACTGCACCTCGTTCGTCTGGCTGTGCCACGGATCGCCACACTTGAAGAAACCGCCCGGAATGCGCACCACCATGGGCGCGGCGAAGCGGTTCGCGGTGCGCCAGCGCATCGTGCCGCAGTCGTTGAGCTGCTCGGCTGCGGGATCTGCGTACTTGCGAAACTGGATCTCCGGAACGGGCATGAGGCCCGCTGCAGCCATGCCGACCGCGCGACCGATGATTCCTTCCTCGGACAAGCTGGTGTCGAAAACGCGCGCCTCGCCGAAGCGATCCTGCAATCCGAGGGTCGCGCCATGCACGCCGCCCTTGCGTCCAACGTCCTCGCCGAAGATCACCACGCGCGGATTGGTGGCGAGCTCGTGCTCGAGCACGCGACGCACGGCCGTCATGAGATTGATGCGCGGCCCGTCGGTCTGCGCGACTTCGCTGGCGGGCGGAAAGCGGTGGCCTTCCGGAAGCAGACCACCCTGGGCCTGCACTTCGATCGTGCCGTCCGGATTCTGCTCGCTGAACACGTGACGCCGGATGCCGGCTCGATCCGGTTGCGCGCGCCGCTCGACGCGCTGCAGAGCTTCTGCAACCTCCCGGCCCGCTTCGTTCTCCAGGCGCTGCCAGGCTTCGGCGGACATGAGCGAAGGCACGAGCTGCTCGCGCAGTCGTTTGAGTGGGTCGCGCGCCTGCTCCGCGCTCACCAGGTCTGCGGGTTTGTACGCCTGCGTGTCCTGCCCCGAATGGCCCGAGAGGCGCGGCACGGTGAGGCGAAGCAACGCCGCTCCGCGACCTTTGCGCACGTACGCCACGGCTTCCGCGATCAGACGTTCAGCCGCGCGCGGGTCGGCACCATCGCCGTCGAGCACCTTCAGACCACCGAAGGAGGCGAGATTGCGCGCGATGTTGCCGCCGGGCGTCTGCATGTCGGACTTCACCGAGATGCCGTAGCCGTTGTCCTCGATGAAGAACAGGATCGGCAGCTGCTGCGTCGTCGCGATGTTGAGCGCGGCCCAGAAACCGTTCGTGGCGGTAGACGCTTCGCCGCCGTGCGCCACCGCGATGCTGCCCGCGTAACGCGGACCGGCCTTGAGCACCTCGTGGTGATAGCGAAGCGATTGTGCCCAGCCGATGGCGGGCGTGTATTGCGCGCCCACGCCGCCGCACGCCGGCAACACGCACGGACCTTCGCGTCGCGGGAGGTTGAACACCACGCCGATGTCGCGACCATCGCTCACGCCGCCCGCACGCATCATGGTGGAAGCGAGGGCATCGTCGAGCGACAGTCCGAGCGAGAGCATGAGTGGGCGTGAGCGATAGTAGACGCCGAGCCCATCGCGTGCGCCGTTGAGATGCTGCGCGAGGAGCACCTGGCTCACGTCGTGACCGCGCGCGGAGAATTGATAGAGCACCTTGCGGGCCGGCATGAGCTGCGTTTCTTCGAGCGCATCGAGCGCGCGGGAGACCAGTACCTGGCGCACGACGACCTGCCAGTCGACGGCGTGACCCGAGGCGGGGCGGTGGGAAGGCTGCGCGACGGCCATGCGGATCTCCGGCCCGGGAAGGGCTGGCCGCAGGATACGTGGGCCTCAGAGGTGAAAACGACCAAATACGCCTATGGGCGACCCACTTGTTGGTGTTATCCTCTACTT
>DASTQG010000191.1:0-4694 GCA_035761885.1 Steroidobacteraceae bacterium
AACCTGCGCGCGCTGCCGTGGCTGTCGGACCTGCGCGTGGTGCGAGCCACTTCGGCTTCCGACGCCTGCAAGGGCGCCGACATCGTCACGACGGTGACCGCCGACAAGCGCAAGGCCGTGATCCTCACCCCGCCGATGGTGCGTCCGGGCATGCACCTGAATGCGGTGGGCGGTGATTGCCCCGGCAAGACCGAGCTGCACGCGGACGTGCTGCGCATGCCGAACGTGCGCGTGGTCGTCGAGTACGAGCCGCAGTCACGCATCGAGGGCGAAGTGCAGCAGATGGAGCCCGATTTCCCGGTGATCGAGTTTGCCGACATCGCGTGCCGCAACGCGCCGGGGCGGCGCTCCGCGCAGGACATCACGATATTCGACTCGGTCGGATTTGCGCTCGAGGACTACTCGGCGCTGTGCTTTCTCCACGGTCTCCTGCAGGAACAGCGCGCGCTGCGCAGGGACATCGACTTGGTGCCGACGCTGCAGGATCCGAAGGATCTGTTCGGCGGCACGCTCGGCAACGGCCGCGCGCGCCTGCGCATCGCGGGTTGAGAAAGGAACGATACCCATGAAGAGAAAGATCACCGAGATGGCCTCCAAGACGACCGAGCGCGCCCGGCGCGTGTCGCTGATCGGCGCACCGACGGATATCGGCGCCGGCACGCGCGGCGCATCGATGGGTCCGGAGGCGCTGCGCGTCGCGCACCTGCAGGCGATGCTCGAATCGCAGGGCGTCGAGGTGGAGGACCGCGGCAACCTGCAGGGTCCGGGCAATCCGAACCTGCCGCCGGTGGAAGGCTACCGCCACCTGTCGGAGGTCACAGCCTGGAACCGCAGCGTGCACGAGGCGTGCTACGCCGAGCTCGCCTCGGCGCGCCTGCCGATCCTTCTCGGCGGTGATCATTCGCTCGCCATCGGCTCGATCAGCGCGGCGGCGCGCCATTGCCGCGAGCGCGGGCGCAAGCTGCGCGTGCTGTGGTTCGATGCGCACGCCGACTCGAACACCAACGTGCTCACGCCCAGCGGCAACATTCACGGCATGCCGATGGCGGTGCTGTGCGGCTACGGTCCGCGCGAGCTGGTGCAGATCGGCTCGCAGGTACCCGCGATCTCACCGAACGTGATCCGGCAGATCGGCATTCGCAGCGTCGACCAGGGCGAGAAACGCTTCGTGCACGAGATCGGACTTGAAGTGTTCGACATGCGCTACATCGACGAGATGGGCATGCGCCAGACGATGCAGGCCGCGCTCGCGGGCATGGATCGCAACACGCACCTGCACGTGAGCTTCGATGTCGACTTCCTCGATCCGGACATCGCGCCGGGTGTCGGCACCACGGTCGCGGGCGGGCCGTCGTATCGCGAAGCGCAGCTGTGCATGGAGATGGTGGCTGACACCGGGCTCCTGGCCTCGCTCGACATCATGGAGCTGAACCCCGCTTTCGACGTGCGCAACCGCACGGCCGAGGTCGCCGTCGACCTGATCGGCTCGCTGTTCGGCAAGAGCACGCTCATGCGCCGCGCCGATGAGCCGGCGGCTGCGATCGGACGTCCGCGCGCCTCTTCGGGCTGACGAGGACTGCGTCGCGGCCCGGCCATCCACGGGCTGATAAGCTCGGTGGCATGAAATGTCCGCACTGCAAGACAGAGGATCTGAAACCCACCCTCATCGAGGAGTACCTGGCCTCGATGGGCTGCGACCGCTGCCACGGCAGCCTCGTCGCGCTCCTGCACTACCGGCACTGGGCCGAAACGCAGAAGCCGACGCGTGCGGACCCGGGCGCGGACGCTGCGAATCCGCCGGCGCGCGTCGCCGAAATGCCGGACGCCACCGATACCACGAGTGCGATCGCCTGCCCCAAGTGCAGCCGCCTGATGCTCAAGTACAAGATCAGCGGTGCGGTCGCGAATCGCGTCGACGTGTGCAGCTCCTGCGACGAAGCCTGGCTGGATGGCGGGGAGTGGCAGTTGCTCGAGGCGCTCGAGCTCGATCACTGCATGCCTTCGATCTTCACCGATGAATGGCAGCGGCGCATCCTGCGCGAGGCCGTGGGTGACACGCGGCGCGAGACACTCAAGCGCGAAATCGGTGCGGACGCGCTTGTGCGCGTGGAGGAATTCAAGGTGTGGCTCGCGGGGAGCGGCCACAAGCCGCAGATCCTGACCTACCTCTATCGCAACGAGCCGGTGGATCGCGGCCGGAACTGATCGGGCCCTGCGCCGCTACTCCAGCGGCATCTGCAGCCCCATCGACTTGTGACAGGCGCGGATGCGTCCGTCCAGCATTCGCACTCCACGCACGTCCAACGCCTCGATCGGGCCTGGATTCGCCATCTTCAGTGCGAGCAGCAGGTCCATGCCTTGCAGATAGAGGTCGCCCTCGGGCGGCTTGAGCCGCTCGCGGTCACTGGCCGGGTTGCGGATGCCAGTGCGATGCGCCTCGTCGAGCACGTCGCGCGCGTTGCGCGCCACGCGCGTGGCCAGCGCGCCGGTCTGGCCCGATCGGTTGCCCTTGAAGGAGCCCAGGCTCTGCGCTGCCGCCGCCGCTGCCACGCAGTGATCGCCCATCGCCTGGCCGTCCTTGGGCATGGCCATGAGCACCGGCGGGCGGCGCACGAGCCACGCCTGGCACTGGGTGAGGTGCGATGCCACCACGTCGATGGCTTCGTTGGTCGGGTTGCGCGTGGTGGGCGCGACGCCGATACCATCCAGAAACGCCCGCGCATCGTTCGCCACCGTCGTCTGATCGGTTTTCATGCGGGCCAGTTCTTCACGGGAGAACGCACCCGAAGCGAGCACGTCGCCGTACAGCTTCTCGCCCGGCTCGGCCAGGGGAACGGCCCGCGTGTTCTCGGTGAACTTGCGGCCGACCGCGCTGGCGCCGGTCGCGACCGCGAGGCAATGGCGCGGTAACTGCGCCTCATCGGTGGGGAAGGGCATCGCCTGCGCGAGTGCCTGGCCTGCCGTGCAACAGGCGAACGCAAAGCAGGAGACTGATAACGCGCGTGCGATGGGTGTGATCACTGTCAATACCCGACCGTGAACCTGCGGCGAGTGTGCACCGGTTTCTCCGCCTCGTCGATCAGCGCGACCGCGTAATCCTCCATCGAGATCCCACTCTCGCCCTTCGCATCGACGAGCAGCTGGTCTTCACCGGTGCGATACACGCCTTTGCGCTCGCCCGGAGCGATGCGCCCCGGCGGACTCACATAAGTCCAGTCGACGTCGGACACGGAGCGATAGAAGTCGAGCGCCGCCTTCTGGCCGAGGTGCTCCGGCTTGCGTTCCTTCGGCACGCGTTCCAGCACCAGGTTGCCGCTCGCATCGAACAGCGAGCCTACACCGCCGACCACGATCAGCCGCGGCGCCTTCTTGCCCATGCCACGCAGGGCTTCCACGAGCGTCTCGGCCGCGTTGCGATACAGAGTGTAGTCGGGGTCCTGCGCGCGCGCGGTGCCGACGGCACTGATCACCACCTGCTGCCCCGCGAACGCGCCGGAGAGCGTCGCCTTGTCGAGTACATCACCCTTGGCGACGTGCAGCCGCTCGTGCTTCTCGGTGACGCGCGCCGGGTCGCGCACCAGGACGGTGACGTGATGCCCACGATCGAGCGCCTCGCGCACGATGCGTTGTCCGATCATGCCCCCGCCACCGATGACCGTGATCTTCATCGGTTCCGCCGCCTGCGCCAGGGATGCGACGCCGAGCACGAGGCTTGCCGCGACTGTCTTCACCCATCCGATCCTGCTCATGATTTTCCCCGCCCGAACAAAAGAAAAAACATAGCACCGGCGCTTCGGGCAGCGACACTGACGCTGGTCAGCAGTTACGATTGGCCATATTCGGCCGCGCGCCGCGGCTGCCCGGAGCATGTCCATGTGGCGTCGTAGTTCGTTCGGTGTTCGCACATTCCTCGTGTCCATCGCATGCACGCTGCTCGCAGCGGGTTCGCCCGCGCAGGGCGCGGCGCCGAGCGCCGCCAAGAAGGCCGCGGTCAAGTCGGTCGAGCAGCACGCCGGCGAGCTGATCGGCCTTTCCGACCAGGTCTGGGCATTCGCCGAAACGGCGCTGCGTGAACAGAAGTCGGCCGCGCTGCTCGCCGATTACGCCGAGGCGCAGGGTTTCAAGGTCGAACGCGGTGTCGCAGGCATGCCCACCGCCTTCATCGCAACGTACGGTTCCGGCAAGCCGATCATCGGCGTCATGGGCGAGTACGACGCGCTGCCGGGCATCTCGCAGAAAGCGGTCGCGGAGAAGACGCCGCTCGCGGAAGGCGCGGGCGGCCATGGCTGCGGACACAACCTGTTCGGCGCCGGGAGCATGGGTGCTGCCGTCGCAGTCAAGGAGCTGCTCCAGGCCGGCAAGCTGAAGGGCACCGTGCGCTTCTACGGCACGCCCGCCGAAGAGGCGGTCGGGGGCAAGACCTACATGGTGCGCGACGGGTTGTTCAACGACGCGGACGTGGTGCTCGCGTGGCACCCGGGCGACAAGACGCAGGTCGACACGGTGAGCAGCCAGGCGATGGTGGACCTGATCATCGAGTTTCGCGGCAAGGCAGCGCACGCCGCGGGCGACCCGTGGAATGGCCGTAGCGCCGTCGACGGAGTGGAGGCGTTCACCGACGGCATCAACATGATGCGCGAGCACATCAAACCGACCTCGCGCCTGCACTACACGATCGTTGCCGGCGGCGATGT
>DASTQG010000192.1:0-4696 GCA_035761885.1 Steroidobacteraceae bacterium
CGCGCGCGCTGGAGCGCGCGAGAACCAAGGCGCTGGCGACGGCGCGCGACCTGTTCGAACGGCGTGCCTGCAACTCGTGTCACGAAGTCGAGGTGGCGGGCGCGGGCGAGGCGGCGTCATGGCGGGTGGGACCCGTGCAACTCACCCGCGAGTGGATGCCCAAGGCGCACTTCAGTCATGCGCGCCACTCCACGACACTCACCGCGTGCACGACCTGCCATGCGGCGGATCGCTCGGCGCGCGCCACCGACGTCCTGATGCCGGGAATCCAGGCGTGCCGCGATTGCCACGGCGGCGCCACGCGCCTCGCCGGCTCGCAGGCACTGGTGCCGAGCGACTGCACGCTGTGCCATTCCTTCCACGTCCCCGGTAACGAACTGTGGGCGGGCGAGGGTCGCACTCCGGGATCCGGCACATCGCCGTGACGATGCCGCGCGCGCAACCCGGACCGATGCATCGACGTGCGTTGACCCTGCTCGCGGCCGCGTTTCTTGCGAGCTGTGGCGGTGGCAGTAGTCCATCGTCACCGCCCGGCGCGGTAAGTCCCTCACCGCAGGCTTGCAACGGCTCGTGCGCCGACGCGACCACGTTCCTCACGCAGGCCGACGTGGAGCGGGTCATCGCGCAGGCGGTCGCCGAGGCCCAGGCGCAGGGCGAGCCGGCAACGATCGCGGTCAGCGATCGGGTGGGCAATGTCCTGGGCGTATTCCGGATGAACGGCGCCGTGGCGAGCGTGCTGATCAGTTCCGCCGCGGGCTCGAGCCCGCCGATCGATGGTGGGTTGGAAGGCATCGATATCGTCCCGGATTCGATGGCCGCCATCGCCAAAGCGGTGACCGCGGCGTTCGTCTCGAGCGAAGGCAACGCGTTCAGTACGCGCACCGCGAGCCAGATCGTGCAGCAGCATTTCAATCCCGGCGAGGCGCTCGCGCCGGCGGGCCCGCTGTTCGGGGTGCAGTTCAGCCAGCTGCCCTGCTCGGACCTGAGCGCGAGATTCGCGGGCGGGGCGGCGGCACCAGGGCCAATGCGCTCGCCCCTGGGGCTGGCGGCGGATCCCGGCGGACTGCCCTTATATAAGAGTGGTACGCCCGTGGGCGGCGTGGGCGTGATTGCCGACGGCGTGTACGGCCTGGACCGGGACATTTCCGGCCGCGACGCCGACCTCGACGAGCGCATCGCCCTTGCGGCCACTTTCGGCTTCGCGGCACCCGACGACCGCCGGGCCGATCGCATCACGGCCGACGGCAAGACGCTGCGCTTCAGCGATTCCGCATTCGCGGACCTGCTGTCGAATCCCGCGGGCACGCCCGCCTTTGGTTCCATCAACGGCGTTGCCGGCATTCTGGCGGCCGTACCCGGCTACACCTCGGCTGCAACTCGCGCGGGCGTCGCGTTCGGGCAACCCGGTTCCGGAATCCGCGCCGACACGCTCGACTATGCGGGCCTGGATGCATTCGTGCTCGTCGATGGGGCCGACGTCGAGCGCTTTCGGCCGCGCGCCGGAACCGAAGCCATGCTGGCGCTCACCGCGGCGGAGGTACGCGAACTTCTGAGCCGCGCCTTGCAGACTGCCAACCGCGCACGCGCGCAGATCCGCCGTCCCCTGGGCGACCCCGCGCGTGTGACGGTGAGTGTCGTCGACACCGCGGGTACCATCCTCGGTATCGCGCGCTCACGCGATGCGCCGGTGTTCGGCGTCGACGTCTCGTTGCAGAAAGCGCGCACCGCGGCATTCATGTCTTCGAGCGCGGCAGCGGCGGCGCTCTCTGCGGTGCCGGAGGCTGAGTACCTGGACGGTGGACTCGTCAGCTTGCGCACCGAAGCGCTTGCCCAATACGTGAGCGATGCCCGCGATTTCGTCGGCCTGCCGGCGCTGCTCGGCGATGGCGCGGTCGCTTTCACCGCGCGCGCGATCGGCAATCTCGGCCGGCCGTTCTATCCGGATGGCGTGGATTCAGCGCCCGCGGGCCCGTGGAGCAAGCCGGCAGGCGAGTGGAGCCCGTTCTCCACCGGGCTGCAGCTCGATCTCGTCTACAACGCGCTCGTGCAGCACGTCGGCTTCGTTTCCGGCATCGCCCCCGACGTCGGCACGAACTGCACCGGCGTGAGCGGATTCAGCGCGGCCTTCGCAATCGTGGCGCCCATTGCGAGCGCCGCGAACGGCCTGCAGATCTTTCCCGGCTCCGTGCCCGTCTATCGCGATCGCACGCTGGTCGGCGCCATCGGCGTATCCGGCGACGGCGTCGACCAGGACGACATGATCGCGTTCCTCGCCGTGCACGAAGCGGGAGCGAGCCTCGGCACGATCAACAACGCGCGCACCGATCAACGCTCGGATACGTTGACGCCACGCGGCGAGCGCCTGCGCTACGTCGCCTGTCCGCAGGCGCCGTTTGTCGACTCCACGACGCAGGAGGCGTGCGATGGCAAGTAATCGCACGCGAGCCCGGCGCACCCGCCTGCGTTGCGCGATGGCAGCGACGGTCACGTTGCCTGTCTGCCTGCTGGCCCAGGCGCAGGACGCGCGCAGCGCTGACGAGAACGCAAGTTCCACCGCCTCGTCGCCCGACACGCGCTGCCCGGAACAGGCACAGGTCGACTCCGGGCGACGCAGCCCGAGCGTGCCGGTGTTGCCCTGGGAGCCGACGCCGTGCGAGCCGGCGCGCCTGCCGGCGCTCCCGAGCGCGGCGCTCGCGGATTTCGCAGCGATCCCCGACCGGTGGCGCGTCGTGTCGATGCTCGGCTACGACGAGGACCTGCTCGATCCCTACAGCGGCAACAACTGGCTCAAGGGAGACCGTCCGGCCTGGGGCGAGGATTGGTTCGTGAACCTGCTGCTCATCTCGGATTCCGTCGCCGAGCCCCGCAGTTTCGCGGCCCCCGTCGGCGGGCCGGTGAGCGAGGAGCCGGGCAGCCTCGACACGATCGGCAACGGGGAGCAGTTCGTGTTCTCGCAGAGCCTGATCGTCGAGGGGGTCATCTACAAGGGCAACACCGTCTTCAAGCCACCGGACTACGAGTTTCGCTTCACGCCCGTGTTCAACGTGAACTACGCGCAAGCGAACGAGGCCGGCGTGCTCAAGGCCGATCCGGGATCGGACACCAGCCGCACCGAGGGCGTGATCGGCGTGCAGGCGTTGTTCGTCGACAAGCACCTGCGCAACGTGTCCGAGCGCTACGATTTCGACAGCCTGCGCGTGGGCATCCAGCCGTTCACCAGCGACTTTCGCGGCTTTCTGTTCCAGGACAGCGCGCCGGGCGTGCGCCTGTTCGGCACGCGCGCCGACAACCGTTACCAGTACAACCTCGGCTGGTTCCGGCGCATGGAGAAGGACACCAACAGCGGCCTCAACAATCTGCTGGAGCTCGGCGCCGACAGCCTGCGCGACGACGACCTCTTCGTCGCGAACCTGTACGCGCAGGATTTTCCCTTTGTCGGCTTCACCTCGCAGGCGACCGTGATTCACAACCGCAATCGCGAAGGCGACGAAGTCGTGTACGACGACAACGGGATCATCCAGCGGCCCGCCTCGATCGGCCTGGAACTCGGGCGCGACTACGAAGTGACGTACGCGGGCGTGAGCGGGGATGGCCATTTCGGCCGCTGGAACCTGAGCGCGAGCGTGTACGGCGCCTTCGGCGAGTCCACGCGCGGCCTGTTCGTCGATCAGCCGCAGGACATCGTGGCCGGTTTCGGTGCGGCGGAGCTGTCGCGCGACTTCGACTGGATCCGCGTGCGTGCCTCGCTGGCCTACGGCAGTGCGGATGAAGATCCCTTCGACGACCGCGCCGGCGCGTTCGATGCCATCTTCGAGAACCCGCTGTTCGCGGGGGCGGACACCAGTTTCTGGATCCGCCAGCCGGTGCCGCTCATCGGCGGCGGCCGCGTCGGGCTTTCCGGCCGCAACGGCCTGCTCAACTCGCTGCGCCCGAGCAAGGAGTTCGGCCAGTCCAACTTCGAGAACCCCGGTCTCGTGCTCGCCGGCATCGGCGCGGATTTCGACCTCACGCCGACGACACGGGTCAGCGTCAACGCGAATCACCTCGCATTTGCGGACACCGCGGTGCTCGAGGTGGCGCGCGCGCAGGCGCCGATCGATCGCGAGATCGGCCAGGACATTTCCTTCGCGCTGATCTGGCGGCCCCTGGCGACGCAGAACATCGTGGTTCGCGCGTCGGGGGCGGTACTCATTCCGGGCAGCGGTTACGAGCAGCTCTTCGGCGATGAGTTCGCGTATTCGGTACTGGCGAACGTCGTGCTGACTTACTGATGCAAACAAAGAGCAAGACAAAGCACCACGCTTGGAGCCCTCGCCAGGGCGCGGCCTGCCTTTGCGAGACACGCCGCAAGTACGTCCCTGTAGGCTCGTCCTCGGGGTCCCTCCCTCGGACGGTCCTTGTTTGCCTTCTATTGCTATCGCTGAGCTCGGCGACGTTCGCGGCCGACGAGGAGCACGCGGTTGAGCGTGAGTACGTTACGGCGCCGTCGGCGCCTGCGATGCAGACGCGCGCGCAGGCGCAAGCAAAGAGCGCGGGCTGTGTCAGCTGTCACACGGCGACGGACCAGGCGACGATGCACGTCAGCCCGGCGGTCGTGCTGGGCTGCACTGATTGTCATGGTGGCGCTGCGGGCGTCGTTCGCGGCGGTGCCGAACCCGGTTCCGACGAGTACGAGGCGCTGCGCGATCGCGCGCAC
>DASTQG010000193.1:0-4538 GCA_035761885.1 Steroidobacteraceae bacterium
CGCACGTACTCTGCCTGCGACAGAGCGGCCTGCGCGCGCGCTTCTTCCAGCGACGCTTCCAGGCGGTTGAGCTGGGGAAGCAGCACGGACTGATCGAGCCGCGCCAGAGCCTGTCCGCGGCGCACGCTGTCGCCGACTTCGACCAGCACGGCCGTGATACGGCCGCCTTCGCCCTCGACGCCGATCGGAATGTCGTAGCGGGCGCCGATGGCGCCGCTGAACGTCACCTTGGACCGGACCACGGTCGCACGGGGCGTTGCCACGGTGACCAGCGGCAAGGTCTGGTTGCCCGCACCCGCAACCGGCGCCGGGGCGGAAGAGGGCGAGCCCGTGGCCCACACCACAGCCACGATCACCAGGAGCAGCACAACGGCAACGATGGCCCACTGCCGCCTGCTCATTCGTCGCAGGAAGGCGAAGCGCGAGGGCGCGTCGACCGGCTTCACGGGTTCGAAGCGCTCGCGGCGTGGCGACAGGGCTTCGGTTTCGCTGTCGGATTCGAATTGAGCGTTCACGCAAGTCCTTGGAGGGCGCTGCCAGGGCACGCCCTTTCGAGTCGCGGAGGGGACGAATAGTTTAGCTGCCGGACCCGTTCGCCACAAAAAAACCACGCTGGGCCAATTACTTCGAGTAGCGGCGCGCATTATCCGCCCCCGGCGTCCGTCCCGGCGAAGATCCGGGTGAACGGCCCGCGCCGACTGCCCAGTGGCTCGCCCGAGCTGCCGAACGGCTGGGCTGATCAGGGGCGCGCGATCAGGCGCACGGCCTCTTGCAGTACCAGGTCCGAGGAAGCCTGGAGAAGGGGCGTGGCAATGGCGATGTCAGGTACGACGCCGCGATCGTCGAGCGAGCCGCTCGGACGCACGATGCGCGCCTTGGGGAAGCCGACCGTCACACCCGTGCGGCTCAGCGTGAACTCTTCCATGGCGCCGTACGTGGTGGCCAGGTCGGAAGTCTCCTCGCCGAGCACGGTGCCGAAGCCGTAATCCTGCACAGTGGCCGCCACCATCACGGTGTTCGAATACGAATGGCGGTTGATCAGCACGTACACCTTGCCCTCGAAGGGCTCCTCCTTGCGTGGCTGCGCCAGCGGGATGTCGAAGTCGACCCAATCGCCCGGCTTGCGGCCCTCGTAGGCCGCGGCCAGCTTGGCCGAGGTTGCGTCCGGGTCGTTGCCCGCCCGCTGCAGGCGGCGCGCATTGGATGCGACCGCCGCTTCGCTCACCTTGATGCGAAAGCTCGACGCGAAGCGGTAGGGGCGGGTCGCGAACCAGTTCAGCATCAGGTCGCTGAAGGAGTTGTCGCCCCCGGGATTGTCGCGCAGGTCGATGAGCAGCGATCGCGCCCCGGCCTGCTGGAAACTGCGAAAGGCCGTGTCGATGAATTCCGAGAACGCACGCGGATCCCAGGGATTGGCGGCGTTGGGGTCGGACTCGTAGAAGGGGCCGGGCCGCAGATAGGCGATACCGTGCTCCAGCATGCGGTGCTCGCGTGCTTCCCAGGACAGCTCGTGCATCTTCGGCTGGCGCTCGCGCTCCGCGTTCAGCTCCTCGCGCGTGCGCAGGGGAATCGACAGCGTTTGCTCCTTGCCGTCCGCGTGGCGCACCCGCAGGGGCAGTGCAGCGGGGCCGCCTGCGTCGAGCCAGACGAGTCGCGGCAGGCTGAACTCGAGCATCGTGTTCGCCATGTACGCGTTGTCGGCGGAGAGCGGGGCGGTCACACGCTCCAGCCACGCGCCGGCCGGTGTCGCGTCCACGGCGAGGATCTCATCGCCCGCCACCAGCGCCTTCACTGCGCTGAGGTTCTCGGTGACGTAAAGCCGACCGCCGACGACACGCACCGCGAGCGGGAACAGCCTGCCTCCGTCCTGGCGCCAGCGTTCGAAGGCGGCGCGCGGAAAGTCGATGCGGGCGTGCGCGATGCGGCCGAAGGCCACGAAGCGCTGGAAACGGATCGCGACCTGCTGGGCATCGAGCGGCTGGTCGAACGAGGCACGCAGGGTCGCGTGCAGGCGGTCGTATTCGGCCCTGGAACGACGGGCATAAAGATCGTAGTGGCTTGCGCGCAGGCGCTGGTACAGCTCGTCGAAGTCGGCGCGCACGACTTCGGGCGAGTAGCGCGTGGCAGGGGTTGCGGGCTCCGCTGCCGAGGCGAGCAGCGGCAGGAGGCAAAGGCTGAACAGGCTGCGGAGCGCGATCGGCATCGGTGTATCCTCGGGGCGCTGCTGCGAACGTGGTGCGCCTTATACCGGGGCCGCCAGCGCAGGTGAGTGAAGATTTCCTCCTTTTTTCCTGACTTCGCGCCCGCGCGCGGAGGAATGGCCATGCACGACGACCGCGGCGAGGGCCTGCGTATCGGGGAGTGGCGCGTGACGCGCCAGAGCGGCGAGCTGGAGCGCAACGGCGAGATCGGGCGCCTGGAGCCGAAGGTCATGGACCTGCTGGTCCTGCTCGCCGAGCACGAAGGAGCCGTTGTATCGCACCAGCGCATTCGCGAACGGCTGTGGCCTCGCGTGATCGTGAGCGAGGACACCCTGGCGCGCACCGTCTCGAAACTGCGCAAGGCGCTCGGCGACACGAGCCGGCCGGCACGCTACGTGGGCACGGTGCCCAAGCGCGGCTATCGCCTGCTGGCGCCCGTTCTTACCGGCGAGCCGCGCGACGACGGCGCACGTTCAGCGTTGCCGCGACTCTCACTGTGGCGGCGGTGCATCTCAGGCATGACGCTCGCGGCGCTCGTTGCGGTGGGTGTCGGCATTCTCGCGACGTTGCGCGCTTCCGCGCCCGAGGCGTCCACGCCGCGCGCACTCGCAGAGCACGCCGAGGATTTCTACTTCCGCTATTCCTTCGCCGACAACCAGGCGGCGATCGCGCTCTACGAGCGCATCATCGCGCTGCGGCCCGACTACGCCCCCGCCTACGCGGGACTCGCGAACGCGCTCGCGCAGACAGCGATACGGTGGCCGGCCGCCCCGGATCCGCGCGCCGCGACGTATACGCAACTCGGCGACGCGCTGCGAGCCGGCCACTTGCACAGCGATCGGGCTCGACGACTGCTCGCGCGCGCGGAGGAGCTCGCGCGACTCGCAATCGAGCTGGCGCCCGACGATGCGACCTCACACAAGGCGCTCGGGCTCGTGCGCAGCGCGCAAAGCGACTTCGATGGCGCACTGGTGGCGTATCGCCGCGCGCTGGCGCTCGATGCCGATGCCTGGGGCGTGCTCATCAACATCGGCGACGTGCTCGAGATCGCGGGCGACGATGCCCAGGCGCTGCAGTATTTCGAATCGGCTCTTGTCACGATGACGCGGCTGGACGGCGCGCATGCCGCGCGCGCGCGACCCTGGCTCGCATCCCTCGGAGTGGCGATCGGTGACCGGCATCTGGCGCGGGCCGATCTGCAGGCGGCCGAGCATGCGTATCGTCAGGTGCTGGAACGATCGCCCCTGGATGAGACCGCCACGCGCAAGCTCGCGCAGACGCTGGCGCGTCGCGGCGAGCTCGAGGCCGCGCGCTCAGTGTGCGCGGAGTTCGGCAGGCGGATGGGGTCGGGAACCGACTCCTGCGGCGCGGGCATTTAGGGACGGCACCATCTTAGCGCGTGGGTGTCACGTTCGGGTTGAGCCTGAAGAGGTTGGTGGGGTCGTACTTCTTCTTCAGGGCGACCAGGCGCTGGTAGTTGCCGCGGTAGTTGGCATTGATGTCTTTCGCCGTGGCCTCGCGCGCCATGTCGTTGACGTAGAAACCGCGCGAGTACTTCTCGAGTTGCGACCAGTATTTGCGGGTCGCCTCGATGTGCGGTGCGGGGTCGACCTTGCCGAAGGGCCAGCCGGCGACCGTCATCATGTTCGCGAGTGCATAACGGTGCGCGAAGGCGGTTGCGCTTTCGGGCACGCGGCTGGTGGCTCCCGCGCAGTGCTGGAAGAACAGCAGCGTCATGCGGCCGGGATCGCCCTGGAAATTATCCACGATAGCTGATGCGAGCTCGCCGGAGAGCTGCGGAATGAAGCCACCTTTCAGGTATGTCCCCAGGCCACGGGCGTCGGCCTGATCGTTCATCCGCTGCACTTCGATGTAGTCGCGCGCCTGGATCGTGTCCGCGTCGGGCGTGCCGAGCTTGCGCAGCGGCGCGAGCACGCGCTCCGCATCCGCCGCCGGCCCGCTGTAGCAGACCTCGACCGAGATGACCCCCGGCGCGCCGCCGGGTGGCAGCGCCATCACCGGATCGAAGTACAGTTCGTCCGGCGCCGATGCGCCGTAGTCTCCGAAGAGCATGAGAACGTCGCGCGCGCGGGCGATCGGAAAGCGCAACGAGCCGGCGATGACCTGGCGCTGCATGGGATGCAGCTTGAATTCGAAACGCGTCACGACGCCGAAGTTGCCGCCGCCGCCGCGCACACCCCACAACAGTTCGGGATTGTCCTGCTCGCTGGCGCGCACGTGCTTGCCGTCGGCGGTGACGACGTCCACCGAGGCGAGATTGTCGATCGACATGCCGTACCTGCGGGCGAGTCGCCCGAAGCCGCCGCCGAGCGTGAG
>DASTQG010000194.1:0-3048 GCA_035761885.1 Steroidobacteraceae bacterium
AATACGCCCGCCGCCGACTTGTTGAGCGTGACCAGCACCAGTCCCGCGCCGACGGGGGTGCAGAAGCGCAGCTGCTCATGCCAGGAACCGGGCAACTCGTCCGGCGGGGTGCGCGTCTGCAGGCGCCAGGCGATGAGCGACCCCACCAGGCGCAGGGCTTCCAGGCCGATGAGCGAGGCGATGATCACATCCACGTCCCGCGTCAGGCTCGCGGCGACGATCACCACCGTCATGCGCGCGAGCACCCGGCCGCTCGAGTACGCGAACACCGCGCCCGGCCGCCTCAGCGCGAGCCACAGGAATTCCCAGAAGTCGACGTTCACGAACAGCAGGACGTAGAGACAGACCGGCCACAGGAACTCGCCGACCAGCGCTCCCTGGAACAGCGTATCGAGCGTCACGAGCAGAACGACGCCCACGACACTGTTGAAAGCCGTCATCAGTGCCGCCTGGCGCACGAAGCGCCACGCGTGCTCGGGGCGCGCCGGCACGAAGTACAGCAGGCTGTTGTTGATGCCGAACGCGGCCAGCGCGCTGAGCAGCCCGACGTACAGGATGAACTCCCGGTAACGGCCGAACTGCGCCACGCTGAGCAGGCGCACGAGGATCAATGGACTGAGCAGGATCAGCGCCTGGTTGGCCAGGCGCGTGATCGCGATGATGCCTGCCCGTCGGGCGAGCTGAGCGATGGCGGTCTCTCCTTCTGACAGCAGCTAGTCAGCGGTCAATACGCCTTGTCCGTCCGAATCACTTCCTGCGCGGTGAGCAGCAGGATTTGCAGGTCCAGGAGCGGCGACCAGTTGCGCAGGTACTCCAGGTCCAGGCGCACCCGCGCCTCCATGTCCTCGATGCGCGCGGTCTCGCCGCGACACCCGCTCACCTGCGCGAGCCCCGTCATGCCGGGGAGGACCTTGTGGCGCACCATGTAGCGCTTGATCAGCTTGCGACACTCCTCGTTATGGGCGATCGCGTGCGGACGCGGGCCCACCAGGCTCATCCGGCCTTGCAGCACGTTGATGAGTTGCGGAAGCTCGTCGAGCGAATAGCGGCGCAGCACGCGTCCGAGCGGCGTGACGCGCTGATCGTTGCGGGTCGCCTGCGTGAAATCGGTCCCGTCCTCGCACACGCTCATGGTGCGGAACTTGTAGACGCCGATCTCGCGCCCATCGAGGCCGTAGCGGCGCTGCCGGAAGATCACCGGACCGGGAGAGGTCCATTTGATCGCCATGGCGATGGCCAGCATGAGCGGCGCGAACACGATGAGCGCGTTGCCGGCGATGAACAGGTCCATGAGCCGCTTGATCACGCCGCGATAGCCGTGGAAAGGCGTCTCGCACATCGCCACCACGGGAATGCCCAGCATTTCGCTCGTGCGCGGCTGGATGAGGTCGTCGAACACGAAGATGTCCGGCACGTAGTAGATCGAGGCGGTGGTGTCGCCGAGCTGGTCGACGAGGTCGTGCACCCTGGAGATGTGGCCCAGCGGCATGGCGACGAAGATCACGTCGATGCGCCGCGCCTTGACGAAAGCGGCCACGTCCGCGAACTGTCCGAGCAGGCGCGCCCGGCCACCGCAGCCGAGGCGGTCACTGCCGCGATCATCGAAGAAACCCGCCACCGAGAGACCGAGCTCGCCATGCGCGGCGATGCGCCCCGCGAGGCTCATGCTGGTCTCGTTGCAGCCCACGAAGATGGCGCGACGTGCATTCGCGACGTCGGCCAGCAGCCGCTTCGTGACCTCCTGCAGCACCAGCATGAGCACGATGATCAGCGCGGGTGCCGTGAGCGCCCAGGTGAGCACGACGCGGCGAGAGAAGTCTTCCGAGAACTTGGTGACGTATCCGAGAGCGAGCAACGACGCCAACAGGACTGCCCAGCGCACGACGAGCGATGTCGCCATCGGCAGACGCCCCGATAGAAGCTGCACGGCGGGGTCGCGGTTTGGCAACACCACGAAGGCGAGCGCGGTGACTGTGACGGAGAGCGCGAGAAAGGCGCGCGAGAATTCGACGTCATAGATCTGCGTAAGCGGATAGAGGAGCGCGCCGGCAACCAGCGGGGGCAGTGCGAATTGCAGCCACAGCAGCAGCGGCGCGACCGACAAGCTCTGCTTGAAGAAGATCGGCTGGCTGACGTTGTAACCGGATGCCCTCTGGCTCATCGGGCGGTGCCTCCGTGCACTGCATGCGCCATTCTTGCGCGCTGACGTATCAGTAGGTGGAGAGCAAGATGCGTACCAGCCGCGCGGGACTCAGGGAAAAATACGTTTCGCCCTGACCGTACGCTGAGGGGGCTTGGCAGCGCGCTCACCTGCGCGCGCGGCGTGGCGCTCGCTTCTACAAACGGGCGCGGAAGAACTTACACACCGCTCGCGCGGACACCATTCGACGCCCGCCTGCGCACGTTAACTTATTGAACGCGAAAGTCCACCGGGGTGCCGGGATATTTCGGAGGCGGCACGCCTTCGACGTCCGCAGCCATGGCGTGCAGCCACACCTCCAGGTTGGTGTAGCCGCTCGCGTCGACGGCGTTGGGATCCGCAGGCAGCGTCAGCGTGCGCCTGTTCACCGGCAGCGTGGGCCAGCCGCCGGCGTTCTTGGCGCAGCGCGTCGTGCCGTTGGGTGAGACGCAATTGATGATGCGCCCGGTGCGCGAGCGCACGCTCTGCACGATGCGCTGGTCCACGCTGTCGCGATCGATCGGGCGCGCACCGGCATGACGCAGTACGTGCTCGTAGACGTTGTGGTTGGCCGTCGGGCGTGGCTTCAGGCCCAGGGGCCAGGCGCGCTCCGGGGCGCTCGATACTTCAAATGCGGTGCGCGACGGATAGGGCTTGCCTTCGAAGCTCACCACGCTCCACGGGTCGCCGTTGCTCTCCATGGCGACATTGTCCTTCACGTAGATACGGCTTCCCGGCATGAGCGCGAGCTTGGTGTCGCCGGTGCGCACGTTCACCGGCTTCATGGTGCGCGTGTAGTCGGCGCCGCGGATGAACACGTTGCCGACGATGGCATTGCGCGTCACACGCCCATTCAGGGTCTGCAGGTC
>DASTQG010000195.1:0-4279 GCA_035761885.1 Steroidobacteraceae bacterium
TCGGTCGCTGCCCTCGCGGCAATGCTGGCGGGCCTCGGCGGCTGGTGGATCGAGCTGGGTGCGGCTGTCGGAGCGCTGCTCGCCACGAGCATCGTGTTCACGCTGGCGCACGGCAGCGGCGCGTGGACACCGACCCGTCTGTTGCTCACCGGCGTCGTCGTGGCCTCGGGTTGCGGCGCCATCGTGAGCCTCATGCTCGCGCTCGGTTCGGAGAGCAGGCTGCGCGGCATGGTGTTCTGGCTGATCGGTGACCTCTCGCACACCTCCGCGCCGCTGCGGCTCGTGTTCGTGCTGGGCCCGATCCTGCTGGCTGCGTTGCTTGCGTCGCGGCACCTGAATCTGCTCGCACGCGGTGAAGTGGAAGCACAGATGCTGGGACTTCCCGTGCGCGGCGTGCGCTACGCGATCTTCATCGCGTCCTCGCTGCTCACCGCAGCCGCCGTGAGCGCGGCAGGCAGCATCGGCTTCGTCGGGCTCGTGACTCCGCACCTCGTCCGGCTGATGGGCGGCAGCGATCACCGCTTGGTGGTTCCGGCCGCGGTGTTGCTGGGCGGAACGCTCCTGGTGCTCGCGGATCTGCTCGCCCGCACGTTGATTGCGCCTCGCCAGCTCCCCGTCGGAGCGCTGACCGCGCTCATCGGCGTGCCGCTGTTCCTCGTCCTGATCCGCCGCCAGCGCCTGGTGAGCTGAACTCCGCCGACCCTGTCAGCCCGAGAAAGTCGCGCATGCGCGCGATCTCCTCGTCCAGCGCGGCGCGGAACGCCCGCTCGCGTGGCGGCCTGCCCTTCACGTAGCCGATCGCGGCGTGCAGCTCTCCCTGGCGAACGGTCAGGTTACCCCAACCGACGACTTCGTCGCGCCAGAGCAGGGGCAGTGCGTAATAGCCGAGCTTGCGCTTCTTCGGCGGCGTGTAGGCCTCGAAGCGATAGGCCCAGCCCCAGAACGTCTCGAAGCGGGCGCGATCCCACACCAGCGGATCGAACGGCGCCAGCAGGCGGACACGCTTCTCGGGCTCACCGGGGCTCACCTGCTCCGCGGCGGGCCAATACCAATCCACCTTGCCGATGCGCGCGTGCCCGAGACGATCGCGCGCGCGACGCAGCGCCGCCTTGAGATCGCCCCGCCATTGCGGAACGCCGTAGCGCAGTCGCCGCACCACGACGGAGAGATTGCGCGCGGGCAGCGGCGCGTACACCCCGATCACGACGTCCACGAGCGCATCCATGCGCGCACGGCGCGCGTCGATGTCGAGCTTCGGCCGATCCTGGGCAGCGCCCTCGCGCACGGCATACAGCCGCGTTCCCGCATCCCGGCCGCTCACGCGCAACAGGCCGCGGTAGTGCATCTGGTCGAGCAGCCGCGTGGTCGCGCTCGAGGATCCGCCCCAGTAGTTGACGACGCTGCCGTGCGCGAAGTGCGCGTCCACCTCGCGCGGATGCACGGTGCCGCGCTCGCGCACGAACGCGAGCAGCGCATCGACGAGGCGCCGGCGCGCCGCGGACCAGCGCATCGACGACCACGCGGTGACGCCGGCGCGCGGATGCATCAGCTCGTGCACCGTGCGCGTGACGAAACCGTAATTGACGAAGAAATCCTCGCACAGCTCCAGCGCGGCGTAGTGGCGGTCGAGGTCGCCCGCCCTGTAGTTGCGCACGCGGTGGCGCAGGGTCAGGTCCTGAGCGCGCGCCGGAGAGCGGATCGGGTCGGCCTGCACGAACTGCAGGCGCTCGAGTGCGCGCTGCAGGGTCGTCGGCGCAAAGAGGCTGCGCTCGACGGCGTAGCGCCGCAGTGTCTGGAGGCTGATCCGACTCACTCGGTGGCGACCACGCGGCCGCGCCCGCCGGACTTGGCGCGATACAGCGCCCGGTCGGCGAGCGCGAGCAACCGGTCCGCGGCGGCGTCCAGATCGCGCTCATTGCGCTCGAGCTTGACCGCCGCGACCCCGATCGAGAGCGACAGGCGCGCGCTCTGGTCCGCGGCGAGGCGCACCGGCGTGTCGGTGACTGCGTGCAGGATGCGCTCGGCGAGCGTCTTCGCCTCCGGGCGCGTGGTTTCCGGCAACAGCAGCGCGAACTCGTCGCCGCCGAAACGGGCGGCGGTGTCGCTGGCGCGCGTGTGCGAATCGATGCGCCGCGCGAGCTCACGCAGCATCTCGTCGCCCGCGAGATGTCCGTGCGTGTCGTTGAGCTGCTTGAAGTGATCCACGTCGATCATCAGGCACGCGACGCTCGCGTTGTGCCGTTGCGCGCGCGCCAGCTCCTCTTTCATGCGCGCGTGCAGGGAGCGGCGGTTGTGCCAGCCGGTGAGGAAGTCGGTGAGTCCCGTGCGCAGCAACCGTGCGCGGTTCACCGCGTTCTCCAGGCACACGGCCGCGATGACGCCCAGGTGCGCGAGGAAGTCGGTGCCGTGATAGCGCGTGAAGCGGCGCGCATCGGCCGCCCCGAAGTTCAGCAGGCCCGTGAGCCGCTTCTGCCGCAGCAGCGGAATCAGCGCGAGACTGCGCAACGGCACGCCGCGAGTGAACAGGAAGGAATGCGGATTCGCCGCGAACGGGCCGAGCCAGGGCTTGGTGAGCGCCCCGAACTGCGAGCCGAGGTCCGTGAGATTGTCGACGAACAGCACGCCGGGAAAGTCCTCGAGCCGCTCGCCGTCGGCGATCAGCAGGTGACGGATCTCGTGATCGGGATCGAGCAGGATGAGCGTCACGGCATCGAGCGAGTACGAATCCCCGAGCCGCTCGACGAGCACGCGCAGCAGGTCCGCGAGCGCTTCGGCACGCAGCAGCTCCAGCTCGCGTTCCTGCGTCTTGCGCAGGATGACTTCGTTCTTCGCGGCGGCCTCGCGCAGCGAACGCAGCTTGCCGCGCGCCTCGCGCAGCGCGATCTCGGCGGAGGTCTCGCTCTGCGCGCCGTACGGTCCCTTCGTGATCTGGCGGCGGGCGACCATGATCAGGCGGGCGCCGCCCGCGCTGCACGGCCGGCGAGGTACTCGCGGCCACGCGTCATGAGGGATGCGAAGCGCGCCTCGTCGCCTTCGCTCACGATGCGACACAGCTGCGTCACGGCAGACTGCAGCGCCGCGAGAGATTCGGCACCGTAGGCATTGAGGCGCTGGATCTCGTAGTACAGGGCCGGGCTCTCGCCGGCCACGCGCGTGGCGACGTCGAGCTGCGCATCGAAGGTCGTGCTCGAGAGCTGAGCGAGCCGTGGCGCGTCCTCGCCGCTCTGCGCGAGCGCGGTGAAGAAGGCGATATTGAGCGCATGCGACAGACCCAGCACGTAGGCGATCAGCCGATCGTGCTCATCCAGGGTCATCACGACCTGCTCCGCCATGGTCTGCGCGAACAGGCCGCGCGCAGCCTGCAACGCCTGCGCATCGCCCAGGTCCACGAAGATCACGTGGCGGCCCGAGAGCAGGTCCGTATCGGGCCCGAACATGGGATGCACGGAAGTGACGCGGCAGCGAGCCTGCACGAGCGCGCCGAGACCCGTGCGCAGCGGCGTCTTGAGCGAGCCGATGTCGAATACGAGCCCGCGCGGCGGCCGCGCGGCGATCTGCGCAAGGATGCCGTCGGTGACCCCGAGCGGCGTCGCGATCACGATCACGTCCTGATCGAGCGCGAGCTCTTCCCAGCGCGGCGCATGCGCAAAACCGGTCAGCGGACCAGCGGGGTCCGCCACCGTCACATCGAAACCCTGGGAGGCGAGAAACTCCACGAACCAGCGGCCCATCTTGCCGCGACCGCCGATCACCAGCGCGCGCTGTCCACTACCGAGCCCGCCGGCCGCGACGCGCGCCTGTTCCTGCGTGGCAAGAGAAGAGCGGATCAGCGTCTGCAGCAACCGCTCGGCAACGCTGGGCGGCAGGCCCAGCTCGGCGGCGCGCGTGCGGGCGTGCATGAGCACTTCGCGCTCGCGCCGAAAGTCGCGGGTCGACTGGCCGGTCTCGCCCTTCACCCGGGCGATCTGCGCGCTCAGGGCCTGGCGCCGTGCGGCGATATCCACCAGCTCGCGGTCCAGCCGATCGAGTTGTTCGCGCAGGTCCTGAAGCGTCGTCAACGGGTCGCCTCGCCAAAGGAAGAGGGCGCTGCCGTTTTACCGGCAGCGCCCCCGCCTCGCAACCCGAGACGCGTGACTTGAGCTCACCAGATGGGAAAGCTCAGCACCAAGGAGCCACTGAAGCCGTCGTAATCGTCGTAATAGCTGCGCGTCGGGTAGTAGTAGCCCTGCCGGTACGCCGAGCGCCAGCCGTGCCAGTGCCAGTCGGGGCAGTAGCGGGT
>DASTQG010000196.1:0-2271 GCA_035761885.1 Steroidobacteraceae bacterium
GCGAGCCCCGCCGAGGCGCGCGAGGCCATCGCGCGCCTGCAGGCCGATCCGGGCCTGTACAGCGCGATGATCGAAAACGGCCGCGAGCGCGCGCGCGAGTTCACCGTCGAGGCGATCGCCGGGCGCTGGGAAGAGTTCCTGACCACGACCCTGCCCCGCCAGGCCGAGCACGTGGAAGTGCAACGCTGGCGGGGCCGTTCCCTTCTCGCCAAGGAACTGTCGCGCCGCGCGCTGCGCGCACTCGGGATGTGGCCGCACGGCCTGTAGAGCTCAGCGCGCCAGACCCATGCCATTCGCGCCGTGCGCGGGAATGTGAGCCGGCTGCACCAGCCCGAGCTTCTCCAGCCGCGCCTGGATGCCCGCCTGGGTGCGCTGATGGAGCGAGGCGATCTCCGACATCGCGCGGCCCTCGTGAAACTCCGCGATCAGCGCGTTGTTCTCCTCTTCCGACCACGGCTTGCCGACGTTGGCCGGCAGCGTGCTCTGCCGCAGGATGCGCAGCCGCTGCTCCTGCAGCGCGCGCGAGGCGAGCCACAGCGCCCGCAGCACGTCGGGCTGCTGGCACGGATTATCGGCGGCGAGCAACTCCCCGGTCATGGGATTGACGCCGTTCGCGAGCGTGTCGATCACCTTCAGCGCAGTCACTTCGTCCATTGCTCGAGGCTCCTCTGACCCGGCACCGTGCCGGGCGAGGCAGTAGAGTCCCGCACGCGCGCGATTGCACTGCGCGAATCGCACGCGTTCGACTGAAATTCCGCTCCGCCCTGCTAGACTCGCCGCCCGCATGCGTGCCTTCGCCGCTTTCATCGCCCTGATGGCCGCTGCCGTCATCGGCGGCGCCCTGCTCGCCTATCCGGTCTACGCGCTCGCGCACGACCTCGGCGCGGACTGGCCGTTCCATCGTGTCGCGAATCGCCTGGCGATGCTCCTGCTGCTGATCGGGCTGGTCTGGCTCCTCAGGCGGCTCGGACTCGCCAACCGGCGCGACCTGGGCTACGCGCCCGAGCCGCGGCGATTCGTCGCGCTCGCCCTGAAAGCGCTCGCGGTCGGCGTGATCTCGATGCTGCCGATCATCGGCCTGCTCCTGGCGCTCGGACTGCGGGTTCCCAGAGAGGCTCTCGGCGCGGGCGAGGCCGTTCAGATCGCGCTCGGCGGGCTCGTCAGTGCGGTGCTGGTGGCGCTGATCGAGGAGACCTTCTTCCGCGGAGCGATGCACAGCGCCATCCGCCGCGAGAACGGCGTGCGCATCGCCATCGTGTGCACGGCGCTGGTGTACGCATCGCTGCACTTCCTCAACCGCGTGCGCATTCCGCACGAGCAGGTCGACTGGGGCAGCGGCTTCGAGTTGATGTCGCGCACCTTCAGCGCCTTCGCGCAGCCCGCGGCCATCGCGGACTCCTTCCTCGCGCTGTTCGCCGTGGGCGTGCTGCTGGGCCTGGCGCGCGAGCGCTTCGGGCACATCGCCGTGTGCGCCGGCCTGCACGCCGGCTGGGTGTGGGTGATCGCGATCACGCGCGAGCTCACGGCGCGCGATCCGCAGGCGGACTGGAACTTTCTCGTCGGCGCCTACGACGGCGTGATCGGCTGGCTCGTGCTCGGCTGGACGTTGCTGCTCCTGCTCGTGTTCCGCCTGATCGAGCGCCGCCTCACACGTTCTGCCGGTTGATCAGCGCGTCGAGCAGCCGCAGGCGCTCGAGCGGGTGGTCCAGCTCCAGGCAATACTGGCGCGATTCCGGTGTGAGCGGAAGGATCTCCGCCAGCCGATAACCCACCCAGCTCGCATCCGTCGGCCGGTTCTCGACGTGCGCATAATGCTCGCCCAGCTCCGGCAGTAGCTTGCCGAGCACGTCGCCGAGATGCCGGAACTCCTCCGGCAGTTCCCGGACGGGCTCCTCGTGCAGGAATTCGACGTCGCCGACGTTGAGTCCGTCGGCCTGGCGGTGGTGCGAGCGCACGCGAAAGCGCTCGCCGCCGATGGTCGCGAGCCCGAGCAGACCTTCGGGCAGCTGCGTGAAGTCCACCACCCGCGCGAGCGTGCCGACGTCGTGAAACTCCGCCGTCCCGGTCTCAGTGCCGTCGCGGATCAGCACGACGCCGAATCCCTGGTTCTCGCGCAGGCAACGTCCCACCATGTCGACGTAGCGCGGCTCGAAGATGCGCAGCGGCAGCGGGCCGCCGGGAAACAGCACCGTGTTGAGTGGAAACAGCGGAATCTCGCGGGCCATGCCGTTCGCCCAGGTACCGGACTTTGCAATATTGCAAAGTCCGGTA
>DASTQG010000197.1:0-7271 GCA_035761885.1 Steroidobacteraceae bacterium
CCTCGTGCGATACGAGCAGCCGGGCAGCCGCGAGCGCGAGATGCTGGTTGCGGCCGCCGTTGCCTGGCGCGACGGGCAGGTGCACCGTGGACTCTCCGCCCCACACGCACAGCTGCGCCGGGCCGAGCGCGAGCTCGTGGCAGAAGCGGTTGGCAAGCTCTACGGCATCGCCATCGAAGCGCGTTTCGTCCGCCCGCACCGTGAGTCCCTGCGCCGTCGCGATCTGCCTGACCGCGGCCACCGCATCCTCGAGAGTTGCGATGACGTGCCGCTCGATATGAGGACAGTCCGGAGTGTCCCGCGCGGGCGCCGCTTGCGCCAGAGAGCGCACCCAGGGCGGCAGATCCTCGGGTATGTCATCGCGCAGCGGCGAGCCCAGCAGGCCAGACCCGATCAGGCCGGGATCGTTGCCGGGGACGTCGGAGATGAACAGCCCCAGCACGCGACGCTCACCGATGGCCCCGGCCAGGCGGCCGCCCTTGATCGCCGACAGTCGCTGGCGCAGCGCGTTGACGACCCGGATGTCGCGACCGCTCGCGAGCGCCCAGCGATTGAACTCGCCGAGCTGCTCGAGCGAAACACCGGGCGCCGGAGCCTCGATGAGGCTCGAAGCACCGCCCGACACGAGAAACAGCAGGCTTTCGGTGCGCGGCGTGGCTGCAATCGTGTCGAGCAGCGCCGCGCCGGCCGCGAGGCTGCGCGCATCGGGGACCGGATGACCCGTTTCGAGCATGGTGAGATCGCGCCGTGCGCGCAGCTCGGCATCGACATGCCCATCCTTGGTCACCACCAGGGCCTGGGTGACGCGCGCCCCCAGCGCATCGAGTGCGCCGAGCGTCATGCTGCTCGCGGCTTTGCCCACGGCGATGACGCGCCAGGCACCCTGCGGCGCGAGGCGCTCGAGCGTGGAACGCACGCGCGCGCGCCCGTGCACTGCGGCCAACGCGTGCTGGAAGATCGACAGGAGGAGCTCGCGCTGGTCCACGTACGGATCTTCAGCGCCTGCCGGCGGCGTTATCCTGGACGTACGGCTCGCAGGTTGCGGCGCCGGTCGGCACGGCGCTGCGCCTTCGCCTCGTCCGAGCGCTCACCCTGCAGGCGGCTGAGGTATTCGGGCGTGACATCGCCCGTCACGTACTCGCCCGAGAAGCACGAAGTGTCGAATTCCTCGATCTTGGCGTTGTCGTGGCGCACGGCGGCCACGAGATCGGGAAGCGTCTGGTAGATGAGCCAGTCGGCGCCGATCATGCGGGCGACGTCCTCGTTGCTCTTGCCCGAGGCCACCAGCTCCGAGGCGTTCGGCATGTCGATGCCGTACACGTTCGGAAAGCGCACCGGCGGCGCGGCGGAAGCGAAGTACACCTTGCGCGCGCCGGCATCGCGCGCCATCTCGATGATCTGCGCCGAGGTGGTGCCGCGCACGATCGAGTCGTCCACCAGCAGCACGTTCTTGCGGCGGAACTCCAGGTCGATGGCGTTGAGCTTGCTGCGCACCGATTTCTCGCGCATCTCCTGCCCCGGCATGATGAAGGTGCGGCCGATGTAGCGGTTCTTGATGAAGCCCTCGCGGTACTTCGCGCCCAGCAGTTGCGCCACCTGCACCGCCGCGGTACGGCTGGTGTCGGGAATCGGGATCACCACGTCGATGTCGTGGTCCGGGCGCGCGGCCAGGATCTGCTCGGCGAGGCGCTCGCCCATGCGCAGGCGCGCCTTGTAGACGGAGATGTTGTCGATGATCGAGTCGGGGCGTGCGAAGTACACGTACTCGAAGATGCAGGGCGTGTGGCGCGCGGCCGCGACGCACTGCTGCGCATACATGCGGCCCAGCTCGTCGATGAACACCGCCTCGCCCGGGGCCACGTCGCGCATCAGCTCGAAGCCGAGCATGTCCAGCGCCACGCTCTCGGAGGCGAGCATGTATTCGGTGCCCTTGCTGCTGTCGCGCTTGCCGATCACCAGCGGGCGAATGCCGTGCGGATCGCGAAAACCGACGATGCCGTGCCCGATGATCATCGCCACCACCGCGTAGCCGCCGCGGCAGCGGCGGTAGACCGCGCTCAGCGCCGCGAACACGTCGGCGGGCGTGACGCGCGGCGTGCCGATGCGCTGCAGCTCCGAGGCGAACACGTTCAGCAGCACTTCGGAATCGGAGTCGGTGTTGAGGTGGCGGCGATCCTCGCGGATCAGCACTTCGGCGAGCTCGGCCGCGTTGGTGAGATTGCCGTTGTGCGCCAGGCAGATGCCGTAAGGCGCGTTCACGTAGAAGGGCTGCGCTTCGGAGGCGCTGTCGCAGCCAGCGGTGGGATAGCGCACGTGGCCCATGCCGATGTTGCCCTTGAGCTGCACCATGTGCCGCTGCTGGAACACGTCGCGCACCAGCCCGCTGCCCTTGCGATGAAACAGCTCCCCGTCCGCCGAGGTGACGATGCCGGCGGCATCCTGGCCCCGATGCTGCAGAACCGTCAGCGCGTCATAGATGCGCTGGTTGACGAGGGATGTGCCGACGATGCCGACGATGCCACACATGTTGAGCGCCTATTTGCCGTCCAGGCCTATTTAAGATCCGAAGGACCGCCAGCGAGTTCGACGTCGTCCACCACCGAGCGGATCGAGTCCGCCACCACCTCGGCGTAGGGCAGGAAGCGCGATTCGCTCCACCACGCTTCCGCGTTGAGCTTCACCAGCTGACCGAAGATCACCGCGACGCCCACTACCACCGCGCCCCGCAGCAGGCCGAAGAAGAAGCCCAGGAAGCGGTCCGTGTTGCCGAAAGGCGAATGTCGGACCACGTACTGCAGAATCAAGCCCGCGATGGTACCGATCAGCAACACGACCAGCAGGATGACCAGGCGCGCCACCCAGACGCGCACGCCGTCCTGGGCCAGCAGTCCGCCCAGGTGCGGCTCCACCACGTCCGAGAAAGTCCACGCCAGGTACAGGCCCAGAAGCCACGTGACGAGCGCAATGCCCTCGCGTATCAGCCCGCGCATGGCACCGATCACACTGGAGAGCAGGATGAGCAGAACGATGAACCAGTCGGCCCCGTTCATTCGTGAGCACCCATGGCGGAACGGCGGCGCATTCTAGCCGAATGGCCGGCGTCGCGGGACTCGGGAAATGCCTGAGAGGCTTTGACGCCCGCTCAAGGGTGCGCAACGACAGAAACTTGACGGCCGTCACGTTCCAGCCGCCGCGCCAGTGCGTCGGCCTGGGCACGATCCTGCTCCGGCCCGACGCGCACACGATAGCGCACGCGCGAGCCCGATTCGAAGCGCGACACGAAGGAGCGATAGCCCCCCTTGCGCACCTCGGCGGCGAGGCGTTCGGCGTTCTCCTGGCTCGCGAAACTGCCCAGTTGCACCGCCCAGCCGGAGTCGATGCCGGAAGTTGCGGGTCGGGTGGGCGTTGCCGACGGAGCACTCGCAGGCGCTTCAGTGGGTTTCGTGGCTGGCGCGTTGGCGTCAGCGACGCGCGACGGGGATTCGTCAGGCGATTCAGGAGTGGCCAGCGGAGCGGCTTCCGCAGTGGGCTCGATTACTGCCGTGGGCGCCGTTTCCGGCAGTTCGGCGGGCGTCGGCGGAGCCAGGTCGATGGTGTGCACGCGCACCGTGCCGTTAGGCGCATCGCGCTCCGCGGCAGGCGGGCGGCGCGGCCCCGAAAGCATCTCAGGCACCAACGCAACGATGAGGCCGACGAGGATGACGGCCCCCACGAGACGCTCTTTCACGGCAGTTTCCATCGACGGCGCGCGAGTATATCGGAACGCCGGCTCAGGCCGGAGGGTCCGCCGCTCGCAGCCAGGCGAGCGCCGGCCCGACGGTGTGGAAGGACCCGAAAACGAGCACCCGATCTCCTGCCCGCGCACTCGCAGCGGCACGTTCACAGGCTGGCACGACGCCCGGCGCCGTCGACCACGCGGGATCCGAATGCCGGCCCACGATCTCGCGCAACTCGCTCCCGCTCCCGCCCCGCGGACCCGGCAAGTCGACGGCCAGCCATTCGCTGACGGCGCGGGCGCCGCCCGCGCGCAGCGACTCCTCGAGCGCCGCCACGATCGCCGGTGCATCCTTGTCCTTGAGGATGCCTGCGATCGCGATCGTCCGCCCGCGTGGCGGGCGATCCGCGAGCGTCGTGCCGAGCCGGCGCGCCGCGTCGGGGTTGTGTGCCACGTCCAGCACCCACTCGACGTCGGCACCCAGGCGTTGGAACCGGCCCGGCAACTCGACGTCGCGCAGCCCTGCCTCGATGGCGGCCCGCTGCACGGGCAGGCGCGATTGCAACGCCTCGATCACGGCCAGCACCGCCGCGGCGTTGTCGTATTGGTGACGCCCGAGCAGCGCGGGGGGCGGCAGAGCGTCATACGAGGCCTGCGTGCCGCGCCATGACCATCGGCCATCGCGCGCGCTCGAGCTTTCGAAATCCACGCCCGGCATTACGAGCCGCGCCCCGATGTCGCGCGCACTCTCGTGCACGCTCTGTGGAATGGGCAGCGAACCGATCACGGCGGGTCGGCCGGCGCGAAAGATGCCGGCCTTCTCCCGTCCAATGGCATCGAGCGTGGCGCCGAGCCACTCGCAATGATCGAGACCCACCGAGACGAGCAGCGACACGTCCGGATCGACCACGTTCACGGCATCGAGCCTTCCGCCCAGGCCGACCTCGAGCACCACGGCGTCGAGATCCGCCTCCGCGAATGCGATCAGGGCCGCCAGCGTATTGAACTCGAAGAAGGTGAGCGTGGCGGCGCCGCGCGCCGCGTCGATGCGCTCGAAGGCCCGCACCAGCTGCCCTTCGCCGATCTCGCGGCCGTCGATGCGGATACGCTCGCGATAGTCGATGAGATGCGGCGAGGTGAAAGCGCCGACACGATGGCCGGCTGCTCGCCAGATCGCCTCGAGGAGCGCGACGCACGATCCTTTGCCGTTGGTGCCACCGACGACGACGAGCGGCGCCGCGATCCGGGTGACGCCGAGTGCCTGGGCCACGCGGCGCACACGCTCAAGTCCCAGGTCGATGGTGCGCGGGTGCAGGGTCTCCTGCCAGGCGAGCCACTCCGAAAGCGACTTCATCCAGTCTCGGCGGCGTCGGGCTCGGGCGCGGGCTCGCGCGCCATCAGCAGGCGCAGCAACGCGCCGATGCGATCGCGCAGATCGCGCCGGTCGACGATGAGGTCGAGCGCGCCGTGCTCGAGCAGGAACTCGCTGCGCTGGAACCCTTCGGGCAGCGTTTCGCGCACGGTCTGCTGGATCACGCGCGGGCCGGCGAAGCCGATGAGCGCGCGCGGCTCGCCGATGTTCACATCGCCCAGCATCGCAAGGCTCGCCGACACGCCGCCCGTGGTGGGATCGGTCATCACCGATATGAAAGGCAGGCGTGCCGCCGCGAGGCGCGCGAGTGCCGCGCTGGTCTTCGACATCTGCATGAGCGAGTACAGGGCCTCCTGCATGCGTGCGCCGCCGCTCGCGGAGAAGCACACGAGCGCCATGCGGTGCTGCAGGCAATGCTCGACGGCGCGCACGAAACGCTCGCCGACCACCGAGCCCATCGAGCCGCCCATGAACTTGAACTCGAATGCGGCGGCGACGATCTCCAGCCCCTTGAGCGTGCCGGCCATCACGATGAGCGCGTCCTTCTCGCCGGTCGACTTCTGCGCCTGCGTCAGCCGGTCGCGGTAGCGCTTGCTGTCCCTGAAGCGCAGCGGATCCTCGGGCTCGACCTCGGCACCGAGCTCGCTGGCCGAGCCCGGATCCAGGAACTTCAGCAGCCGCTCGCGCGCGCCCACGCGCATGTGATGCCCGCATTTGGGGCAGACGTGGATGTTGCGTTCCAGCTCGGCGCGGTACAGCACCGCATCGCACGCCGGGCACTTGATCCACAGGCCCTCGGGCACCGAGCGCGTGCGCCGCTCGGTGGTGATCTTCGAAGGCATGATCTTTTCGAACCAGGACATCGCAGCTCCCGTCAGGTACCGGATACTTGCAATACTTGCGATATTGCCATGCTCAGGTGCCGGGCTGCGCGCCAAGGCCAATATCGCAAGTATTGCAGGTATCCGGTACCGGCAGACCGAAGCGCTCGGGGTAAGCAACGTGCACCAGGTACAGACCGCCCGGTGGCGCGGTGACGCCCCCCGCCGTGCGATCGCGCCCCTGCAGCACGGCGCGGACCCAGTCCGGCTCGGCTTCACCGGTGCCGACCTCGATCAGCACGCCGGCGATGTTGCGAACCATGTGGTGCAGGAACGCGTTGGCCGTCACCTCGATGCTCACGCGCTCCCCGCTGCGCGCGATGCGGATCGAGTCCACGCGTCGCATCGGCGTGCGCGACTGGCATTCGGCGGCGCGAAAGGCCGAAAAATCGTGCTCGCCGATCAGGTGCGCGGCGGCCGCCTGCATGCGCTGCGCATCCAGCGGCTGATGAATCCAGCACACGCGCTGGCGCTCGAGCGCGGGGCGGCTGGCGCGGTTGAGGATCACGTAGCGATACGTTCGGGCCGTGGCCGAGTAGCGCGCATGGAAATCGTCGGGCACGACTCGCGCCCAGAGCACCGCCACATCGTTCGGCAGGTTGGTGTTGGTGCCGAGTGCCCACGCCCGCTCGCTGCGCTCCGCCTGCGTCTCGAAATGCGCCACCTGCCCCACCGCGTGCACGCCCGCATCGGTGCGGCCGGCGCACGTGAGCGAAACGGGGTGATCCGCGACGCTCGATACGGCGCGTTCGGCGGCAGCCTGGATGGAAGGGGCGCTCGCCTGCGTCTGCCAACCGGCGTAGGCGCTACCGTCGTACTCGAGGCCGACGGCGATGCGGGCCATGGGGATCCGGCCGAGAGAACGTCCGGGCCGACCGGAACGGTCAGCCCGGCAGAGAATCGATCAGGCGCTGGGCTTCCTGCTTCTGCGTCGCGGAGCCTTCCTGCAGCACCTCGTCGAGGATGCTGCGCGCTCCCTCCGGATCGCCCATGTCCATGTATGCGCGGGCGAGATCGAGCTTGGTGCCCACCTCGCTCATCGTCACCGGCTCGAGCTCCGGCAGCGCCATCTCGTCGGCGGGAATGCGCGAGGTGGCGGTCGGCGCGCGGTCGCGGTTGCGGTTGCGGATGTCGCCCACGTCCACGTCGATATCGGTGGAATCGTGGTCGCGGCCCCCGAAGACATCGGACGAGAAGCGGTCCTCTTCTGCCGCGCCCTTGCGCTGCTGCTTGACGGTGTCGCCCTTGAGCGCCTGCTCCAGGCGGTCGAGGTCGAGGTCCATGTCGTCCGCCGACAGACGTG
>DASTQG010000198.1:0-3795 GCA_035761885.1 Steroidobacteraceae bacterium
CGCGCATTCATGAGCGAACCGACGGCGAACGACTCGCGCCACGGCTGCCCGGCGATGCGCGCTCCAACCGCGCCGCCCGCGATCTTGCCGAAGATCGCCGCCGCCAGGATGAGCGCCATGCCACCGAGCCCGGCGCCGATGAACGCATCGGGCGTCGTGCTGAGGCCCGCGAGGGCGAAGAACACGGGCATGAGCAGGAGTACCGCCACGTGCTCGATGCGCTCGATGAGCGCGCCGAGCAGGCGATCGTCGCGCGGCAGGCAGGCACCGAACAGGAATGCACCGAACACCGCATGCACGCCGAGGTATTGCGTGGCCCAGGCGCAGGCGAAGGTACCGATGAGCAAGGCGGCGAGCAGCGCACCGGCCGGCCGGCCGTCGTTCGCATAGCGCCTGAGCAGCGCGGCAATCGCCGGCCGCAGCAACCCGAAAATCACGGCCGCGAGCGCGAGCACGCCGAGAATCTGCCCGGTGAACGCGCCCCAGTCGCGCGCCCTGCCGGCGAGCACGACCACCAGGCCCAGCATGATCCAGGCGAGCACGTCCGCCACCGCCGCCGAGGTGAGCGCGAGCCGGCCCGTGGTCGTGTGCGTCAGTCCGCGGTCCTTGAGGATGCGAGCGAGGACGGGGAATGCGGTGATCGACAGGGCCACGGCCATGAACAGCGCGAACGGCCAGAATGCGACGCCGCGCGGCGCGAGGAGCGGGTACAGCGGAAAGGCGATCGCGATTCCCAGCGCCATCGGCAACAGCACGCAGAGCACGCCGACCCAGCTCGCCGCCACGAGCTGCGAGCGCGCACCCATCGGCAGGCGCAGCTCCGCGCCGACGATGAACATGAACAGCACCAGGCCCAGCTGCGAAAGGCCTTCCAGCGGGCCGCGCAAGGACGGCGCGAACAGCTGCGCGTGCAACTCGGGCGCCAGCGCGCCGAAGACGATCGGGCCCAGCAGAAGGCCGGCCGCGATTTCGCCGATGACCGCCGGCTGGCCGAAGTAGCGCAGCACGAGCCCGAGCAGGCGCGCGGCGCCGAGGATGATCACGAGCTGCAGGAGAAGCGGTGAGTGGTCCATTGCCGGCTCTTTCGATGCTTCCAGCCGGCATTGTGCCGCTCACGGCGGACATTCGTCGAGATCGGGAACCGAGCTCTCAGGCTCCCGCGCGGAGTGCATGTCCGCGAACAGCTCGCCGTTCGCTTCCGGCAGCTTGCCGATCGCGCACCCGAAGAATCCCAGCCCCACGATACAGCGCTCGCCGAGGCGCACGAAGGGCAAGCCGCCCGCGAATCCGGCCTTGTCGGGCTCGGGGTCCCACTCGAATGAAGACTCTCGCGGCTTGCATCGGCGGTACGGCGAAACGGGCTGCTCGCCGAACGCCCGCGGACCCGGCTGCTCGCGTGCGGCGGCGGCATCGCGGGCCGCGCGCTCGGCCTCGAGCGTCCAATCGATCCGCGGCGCCGGTGGTTGCGAAAGCGGTGGCGTGATCGCGGTGTCGGGCGACACGGCCGGTTTCGAGCGCTGGCGAGCGCGTGGGCTCGACACGTCGCGAGGTGCCGCCGGCGTTTCGGACTCAGCAGGCGGCGGCAACTCTCTCATCAACTCCACCAGCAGCAACGTTCGTTCAGGCTGGCGCTCCGGTGCGCGCTGAATCCCGAAGCGAACCAGCAGCGCGAGCAGCAGCACGTGGCCGCCGATCACGGCGACCAACACGACGCAGTCCCTCGAAGACAGCCGGCGAAGGGTGTCCATGCTCTGCAGACTTGGAATTGTGGCTCATCCGACCACGTTCGCGAGGCGCAGGTTCCTTCAGGAGAAGCGCGCCGTGAGCATCGACACCGAGCCGCCGTCGATGCCCTCGACCGGGAAGTCGAGCTGGTCGTCGTCGCGGCGCGCGCCGAGCACGTACAGCAACGGCAGATAATGTTCCGGAGTCGGCGCCGACAGCAGGGCGTCGCGTCCCTGCGATTCGTATTCGATGAGCGGTTCGTCGTTGCGAGCGTGCATGAACGAGCGGGCGCTCTTTTCGAAGCGCAACGCCCAGTCGAACGGTTCCACGCCGGCGCGGCCCCATGCGTACGTGTGCAGGTTGTGCACCAGGTTGCCGCTGCCGGCGATCAGGATTCCATCGTCCCGCAGCGCGGAGAGCTTGCGCCCGAGCTCGTAGTGAAAGCGCGCGGGTTGCGTCTCGTCGATGCTGACTTGCACGATCGGCACATCGGCTTGCGGAAACACGTGGCACAGCACCGACCACGTGCCGTGATCCAGGCCCCACTGCTCGTCGAGCTTGACTGCCAGCGGGGCGAGCAACTGGCGCACGCGCCCCGCGAGCTCCGGACTGCCGGGCGCACGATACTGCACTTCGTGCAACTCGCGCGGAAAGCCGCCGAAGTCGTGGATAGTGCGCGGTGAGGACATCGCGGTGACGGCTGTCTGGGGCACGTACCAGTGCGCCGAGATCGCGAGCACCGCGCGCGGCTCGAGCGTCCTGCCGATTTCGGACCAGGCGCGCGTATACGCGTTGTCGGCGAGGGCGTTCATCGGGTTGCCGTGCCCGAAGAAGATCGCCGGCATGCGGGCCATGTCAGCTCTCCAGCGCCACGATCTCGGCTCGCTGACCGAGCACCTCGAGCTCGTCGCCCACGGCGCAGCCGGTGAGGCTTGCGCCGATCGGAGAGACCCAGCTGATCCGCCCCTGCGCAGGATCTGCCTCGTCCTCTCCGACCAGGCGGAAGCTGCGTTCGCTGTCATCTTCGAAGCGCAACCGCACCTGGACGCCGAAGCGCACGGTGTCGGGCGAGGCGATGGGCTCGACCGGGCGCGCGCTGGCGCGCCGCTGCGTCCAGTAGCGCAGGTCCCGCTCGATGGTCGCGAGCTGCGCACGATCGCCCGCGGCGCGCGCGACGCCGCGCTGCTCTTCGAGCGATTGCACGAGCGATTCGATCTGTTTCAGCCCGGAGGGTGTGACGAAATTCGGATGCGGGCTCACCACGCGTTCGGGCAGCGGGGGCAGGTCGTCGTCGGATTCCTTGACGAACGCACGGCTCATGACGGCGGGGGCGGCGCGTCCGGCTGCGGCGTGGGAGTGGAAGGAACACCAGGCGCCTGATCACCCGGCAGCGCCTCCGTCGCCGGGGATTCCTGCGTTGCGTCCGGGTTCGGCGGCTGCGAGGTCTGCGGCGGTTGCTTCGTCGTGACGTCCGGCCGCGCCTTGGTGATCTCGCGCCGCATCGCGCGCAGCTTCTTCTTCAGCACCTCGGCATTCGCGGGACCCATGCGGATCAGCGCCTTCTGGCCGGCCGAGAGATTCTCGAGCTTCGGATCGGCGTACTCGTAGAACACGTGCGGCTGCGTCAGGCGAACCGGTCCCTTCACCTCGGGTGTCGCCAGCAGGTGATCGATGACCTCCACCATGCGATCGTTGAAGTACCGATCCGGATATCCGAGTCCCTCGTAGCTCTCCTGCATGAGGGGATAGAAACGCAGGTACACCGCGGCGAGCCTGGCAGGATCCGCAGCGTCGATCGCGCGCACCAGCGGCTCGTAGCGCGCGTAGTTCTCGTCACTCAGTGTCAGCTGGTCCTCGCTGCCGCTGACCGTGAACGTGCCTTCCACCGCTCGCAACGGCCGCACCTGCGTGGCCACCTTCTTGCGCGGCAACGCATCCACGGTCGCGACGAAACGGCGCACGAGACCGTCGGGCACGATCCGGCGTGCAACGAAATCCTGGTCGACCACCTCGCCGAGCGCCTGCTGCACCGGCGCGTCGCTTTCCGCGAGCGGCGGCAACGGCGCTTGT
>DASTQG010000199.1:0-2640 GCA_035761885.1 Steroidobacteraceae bacterium
GAAATCGCGCTGCAGAAGCGCCGCGTGCAGAGCGCAGTCGACTTCCTGCCGCCGTATCTTCACCGCATCGTCGCGATCGGCTGCGTGCTGCGCGAGGGCGACGCGGTGCAGGTATTCTCGATTGGCGAGCCCGAGCGCGACGAGGCCGCGACGATCCAGAAGTTCTTCGACGGCATCGACAAGTACACGCCGCAGCTCGTGTCCTGGAACGGCTCGAGCTTCGACCTGCCGGTGCTCAGCTACCGCACGCTGCTGTGCGGCGGCTGCGCGACCAAGTTCTGGGACCAGGGCGGCGACGACCCCGACTTCAGGTACAACAACTACGTGAGCCGCTATCACGCGCGGCATTGCGACCTGATGGACGTGCTCGCCATGTACCAGCCGCGCAACAACGCGCCGCTCGACCAGGTGGCGCAGCTCGCCGGGCTGCCAGGCAAGCTCGGCATCGGCGGACCGGCGGTGTGGGCGGCCTACCTCAAGGGCGAGATCAGGAAGATCCGCGACTACTGCGAGGGAGACTGCGTCAACACCTATCTTCTTTACCTCCGGTTCCAGCGCCAGCGCGGGATCCTGACGCAGGAGCAGCACGACAAGGAAACCGAGCTGCTCCGCTCCTTGCTCCAGGCGACCGGCAAGCCGTATTGGCAGGAATTTCTCGCACTCTGGAAGACCTGATTCTCAGCATCGACGCGCTCGACGCCGAGGGTCGCGGCGTCGCGCGAAACCCGGACGGCAAGGTCGTATTCGTGGAAGGCGCGCTTCCCGGCGAACGGGTGGCCGCCCGGAAGATCTCCGGAAAGCGCAAGTTCGACCTAGCCCGGGCTACGCAGATCCTCGGCCCCTCGCCGGGAAGGCGCGAGCCGCGCTGCCCGCATTTCGGAGTGTGCGGCGGCTGCGCCACGCAGCACGCCGACGAGCGCACGCAGATGGCGGCGAAGCAGCGCTGGCTGGAAGACAACCTCGAACGCATCGGGAAGGTCTGCCCTGAAAGCCTGTTGCCGATCGTCTACGGGCCGGAATGGGGCTACCGCCGGCGCGCGCGGCTCTCGGTGCGGCGCGTGCCTTCGCGCGGCGGGGTGCTCGTCGGCTTCCGCGAGCGGCGCTCAAGCTACATCGCGCAGATGAACGAGTGTCACGTGCTCCCCGAGCCGGTCTCCAGGCTCATCCCCGAGATGAAAGCGCTGGTGGAGAAGCTCTCGGTGCGCGAGCGGGTGCCGCAGATCGAGCTCGCAATCGGCGACAACGCGACCGCGCTGGTTTTCCGCCATCTCGCATTACTGACTGAAAGCGACAAAGCGTTATTGAGAGAGTTCTCGGAAAACCGTGGCATCCACGTGTGGCTTCAGCCCGGCGGGCCCGAAACCGCGCACCCGCTTCATCCGGCGGCGAGCGAGCTCTATTACGAGCTGCCCGAGTTCGGCGTGCGCATCGGCTTTCGCCCGACGGACTTCACCCAGGTCAACCACGCGGTGAACCGCTCGCTTGTCGCGCGCGCGGTGCGACTGCTCGACCCGCAGCCCGGCGAGCGCGTCGCAGATCTCTTCTGCGGGCTCGGCAACTTCTCGCTGCCACTCTCAAGGCGCGGCGCGCAAGTCGTCGGCTTGGAAGGCAATCGGGAACTGGTCGAGCGTGCGCGGCAGAACGCCGCGGCGAACGGCCTCGCTGCTCAGTTCGAGGCAATGGACCTCTCCAAGCCCAACCTGGAACCCTACGCGCCCTTCGGAAAGATTCTGCTCGATCCGCCGCGTGAGGGCGCGGTGGAGATCGTGAAGTCGTTGCCGGCACAGTGGCCGCGGCGCATCGTCTACGTGTCGTGCGACCCGGCGACGCTCGCGCGCGATGCAGGCATCCTCGTGCACACGAAAGGCTTCCGCTGCGCCGCCGCCGGCGTGGTCAACATGTTTCCGCATACCGCGCACGTCGAAAGCATCGCTTGGTTCGAGCGCTAATGTGATCCAGAAAAAGCAAGGGCGCCCGTAGGCGCCCTGGCTCGATCACTTGAGCTTCTGCGGCGTCAGTCCCTGTCGCCCCCGAGCGCGAGCAGCAGGTGCAGCAGGTTGGCGAAGATGTTGAACAGGCTCATGTAGACGCCGGTGGTGGCCATCACGTAGTTGGTCTCGCCGCCGCGCATGATGCGCTGCAGGTCGTAGACCAGGAACATCGAGAACACCACGATCACGAGGGTCGAGATCGTCAGCGCGAGCGCCGGGATCTGAAGGAACATGTTCGCGATCATCGCGATGAGTAGCGCGATCATGCCGACGAACAGGAACTTCCCCATGAAGCTGAGATCGCGCCTGATGCTCTGCGCGAGCGCGCCCATGGCGAAGAAGATCACACCGGTTCCCACCGCGGCGTAGCCGACCAGCGCCATGCCGTTTTTCATCGAGAGCGCCACGTTCAGGATCGGCCCGAGCCACCAGCCCAGCAGGCCGGTCATCAGGAGGAGCAGCGCGACGCCGATTCCGCTGTTGCGGTTGGCGGCGATGCCGAACTGCAGCCCGATGACGAGCGCCAGCATGACGACCGTGCTGATGATCGGGCTCGACATAATGACGCCGCTCGTCGCCATGCCGATCCAGGCGCCGATCACCGTCGGCACCATGGTCAGAGCGAGCAGCATGTAGGTGTTGCGCAGGA
>DASTQG010000200.1:0-10987 GCA_035761885.1 Steroidobacteraceae bacterium
CGGCGGCATGCGCGGCACCGGCACGAACATCATCCTGGTGACGCAGGACGCGCCCGTGAGCTTCCTGATGGACGAGTTCGCGCTCAGCCACGTGACCTCGCAGTTCCTGACGTTCTTCGACGTGGAACAGATCGAGGTCTATCGCGGGCCGCAGGGCACGCTGTTCGGCAAGAACACCACGGGCGGCGTCATCTCGATCACCTCCAAGCGTCCCGAGATCGGCAAGTACGAAGGCACGACGGAACTCAGCTACGGGCAGTACGACAACGGCGCCAGCGTCTCGGACGTGAATCTCGCGGTGAACCTGCCGCTGAGCGATACGCTGGCACTGCGCATCGCGGGCATCTACGACAGCGACGACGGCTTCTACACCGACGACAAGCGCACCTCGACGTTCCCGCAGAGCGTGCCGCTGTGGGGACTGTTCGGCGTACCCGAAGGCACATTGCCACCGCCCGAAGTGGAGACCACAGTGTTCGGCTCGGGCGGCAGGCTCGGCGGCAAGAGCGTGCTGGCGGCGAAGGCGAAGCTGCTTTGGCAGCCCAACGATACGTACGAGGCCTACGCCATCCTCGAGTTCGTGGAAGACCGCTCCGATTCTCCTCCGGGCGTGAACGAAAGCTCCGAGACGGACCTGCTGACGGCGCTCGGCTTCCCCGGCAACCAGCTCGTGGGCCAGAACGACGTGTTCAGCACGCTGATCTCGCACAACGCCAACATCGAGATGGACGAGGGACATCGGGTCGATACCCAGGGCGTGTATCTCACGCAAACCCTCGACGCCCTCGGCGGCGAGTTCACCTCGGTCACCGGCTATCGCGAGCAGGTGCAGCGTCTGCCGAGCACGTACACGGGCGAGGCGTTCCTCACACTGTTCGACTCGACGCGCAACACGGAGCGCTACACCTTCCAGCAGGAGCTGCGCTACGCCTCGAACTTCGACGGGCCGTTCAACTTCGTGGGCGGTGCGAACTATTTCCACGACAATTTCAACTTCCGCGCGCACTTCTCGGTGGGCCTGACTTCGCTGGTGCCCTTCATAGATCCCGACACCGGCACGGCGGTGCGGCCCGACGGGCGCGTGAGCCTCGACACGCGCGCGCTGTTCGATTATCAGTTCCAGGGCACGGAGCAGTCGCGTGACGAGTACGCGGTGTTCTGGGACGGCACGTTCGAGTTCAACGACAGATTCAGCGTGACCGGCGGCGTGCGCTACAGCGCCGACGAGAAGGAGTTCCTGCGCTTCGTCGACGGTGGCGGCCCCTGCACCGACCTCACGGAAACGCAGGACATCCGGATCATCGACGGTGAGTGCCGGGATGCGCGCTCGCAGTACACGAGCCGCGCCGGCATCACTCCGCGCGAGTTCGACGGCCGCAACATTCCCCTGCCCTTGTCGGCGTTCGGCACGATCGTCGACACCTCCGACGAGTGGAGCGAGACGACCTGGCGCGTGGTATTCAATTACAAGCCGAACGACGCGCAGCTCGTGTACTTGAGCTACGCCACGGGCTTCCTGTCGGGTGGCTTCTCCGAGACCTGCGCCACGCCCGAGCGCTGCTCGTACGATCCTGAAACCAACAACAGCCTGGAGCTCGGCTACAAGGCGGATCTGCTCGACAACAAGCTGCGCTTCAACGCCGCCGTGTACTTCACGGAGTACGACCAGCTGCAGCGTGCCGTGGTGGCCGCGTACACCGCCGCCGACGGCACGAGCCAGCAGGAAACCGTGACGGTGAACACCGGCTCGTCGGAGGCACTCGGCGTCGACGTCGAGGCGACCTGGGTGCCGCAGCAGAACCTGCGCGTCACCGCCGCGCTGAACTGGCTGGATCACGACTACACGAGCGGCATCCTGCCCGACCTGCGCGGCACCAATACGCCGATTCCGCTGGAACCGTTCACCGTGCCCTACTCCCCAGAGCTCAAGGCCTCGCTCGGCGTCGAGTACGACTGGCAGCTCGCGAACCAGGCGCACATCCTGTGGGGCGTGTCGATCAACCATCAGGACGAGGCGGAGACGGATGTGTTCAACGGCGTGAACACGCAGATGCAGGAGCGCACGCTCCTGGATCTGTCGGCGACGCTCTACGACAGCCAGGATCGCTGGTCGATCATGGGGTACGTCTCCAACGTCACGGACGAGGAGTACCGCATCGCGGCGCTCCCCGTCGCGGGCCTGTGGAACTTCACCAACTACGGCGCGCCGCGACAGTACGGCGTGACGCTGAACGTGAACTTCGGAGAGTAGCGCCGGGTATCGACGACCTGCACCGGTCCCCCTGCCCGCGCTGGCCGCGCGGGCGCTGCAACCGGGCTCGCCGGGCGAGAGCGATCTCGTCCGGCGGGTTCGGTTCTTCCGGGGCAGGGAACCTCGCTAGTTCCTCGGTCCGAACACCAGCAGCGCGTTGCCCGGCATGTGGAAGTACATGCCGTAGCCCGAGTTCGCAACGACGTAACCGTCGCGGATCGCGGGACCCGGACCACCGAACGATCCGCCACGCGCGGTGCCGCCCGACACGGCCTTGAACTCGCGCGCCGTATCGAACTCCCACACGACCTTGCCGGTGCGACTGTCATAGGCGCGCAGCCTGCCGTCCATGTGGCCGGCGAACACCACATCGGACGTCGCGGAGATGGCCGCCGAAATGCCCGGATCGCAATGCTCGCGCCCGTTGCACACGTCGTTCGCGGGCGAGGACCAGAGCAATCGCCCGTCGCTGGCATCGAGCGCGTACAGACCCGGGCGCGGCGGCTCGTCGTAGACGCGTCCGTCACGCCCGTCCTTCAGATCCGAGATCGGCACGTACAGGCGCGTGCCGTCGAGCGCCATCCCGAAATGCACGCCGCCCTGCACGCCGCCGCGGCCGACCTTGGCCTGCCACAAGAGCTTGCCGGAGTTGGCGGGATCGAGCGCGTACACCGCGCCGTTCTTCTGGCCCGCGAGCAGCACGTCGCCGCCGCCCGGGAGCGCCGCGAGAATCGTGCCCGAGGCGAAATCCACGTCGGGTCCGTTCTCCTTCGGGCAGTTCGGGTTGTCCTTGATCATGCAGCCGACGTTCCACGCATCGTGCGCGGTGGTCTGGTGCTTCCACGCGAGCGTGCCGTCCTTGATGCGGATGGCGAGCAGCGCATCGCTCGTGTCGTCAGCGGGGCTCGAGTAGTTCTCGCCCGTGCCTGCATAGAGGAGCCCGCGGCGCGCATCGACCGTCGGGCTGTTCCAGATCGGCGAGCCGGACGGTCCCAGCACGCGCGTGCCCACCGACGTGCGGCCCGTTTCCGCGGGGGCGTTCGGAATCGAGTACGCCTTCCAGAATTGCTTGCCGCTGCGCGCGTCCAGCGCCACGATCGACCCGCGGAACGTGCAGCACTCGTATTTGGGATCGGCCGCGGCGGTCACTTCGAGCGAGGACACCGGAACGTACAGCCGGCCATCGTGATACGTGGGCGTTCCCGTCTGCGTGGCGCTCGGATGCTCGTCGACCTTTGCCGACCAGAGGAGCTTGCCCGTGAAGGCATCGAGCGCGTAGGTGCGAGCGATCAGATCGCCGAAGTACGCGCGCGGCGGGCTGCCCTCGACGACGACGATGCCGGTGCGCACTTCGGCGCCCGCGGCAAACGTCCAGCGCACGCAGCCGGTGGCCAGGTCGAGCGCGTACACCGTGCCGTCGTCGCTACCGACGTAAACGGCGCCGTACGCGATCGTCGGCTGCGAGCGCGCGCGGATCGCATTCGGGAACTCGAACGCCCACTTGAGCTCGAGCTTCGCGGCGGAGGCGGCGTCCAGGCCCGCGTCCTTGCCCGAGACGAAGCGCTTGTTGTCATAGCCCCAGCCCCACTCGAGCGGCGGCTTCGAAGCATCGAAGCGCGCGTGCTGCGCATCGCAGAGCGGGGCTTGCAGGCGCGCACCGCCCGTGCCCATCGCGGCGCCGAGATAGTCGGCCACCTCGCGCCGCTGCTGGTCGTTCAGCGCGGCGGCCTGCGCCTGCATGATTCCGCTCGTGAGCGCGCGATGGATCGAGTCGGCGCTGAGCATGTGCAGAAACACCTTCTGCGGTGCCTTCGGCACCTGCCCCTCGTGGCACGAGGCGCAGTGCTGGCGGTACAACGCCGCCCCGGGCAGCGTCTCCGGATCGACGACGCGTTCCTTGGAAACGAAGCTGTCCGTGGATTTGAGCCGCGTCGCTGCCGGATCCCTCGCGCTCGACGCCGCCTGTCCTGCTGCATCGGGCGCCTTCTTCTGGCAACCGGCAAGGATGAGCGCGGCAGCCAGGCCGCCCAGAGGGACAGTCAGCGCGACAGTCAGCGCGACCCTCGACGCGAGTCTTCGCATGGAACTCCCCTCTTCTGCGCAGGCGCGGCTACAGGGATGCGGGTTGCTCGATCAGCTCACGCACCGCCGCTGCGAAACGCGCGCCCTCCGCACCGTCCACCACGCGATGGTCGAATGCAAACGTGAGCGTGGCCACGCGCCCGGCCTGCACGGCGCCGTTGCGCACCACGGCCGCGTCGCGCGCCGCGCCGACCGCGAGAATCGCCACCTGGGGCGGGTTGATGATGGCGTCGAAGCGATCCACGCCGAACATGCCGAGGTTGGAAAGCGTGAACGTGCCGCCGCTGATCTCCTCGCGACTCAGCCCGCCCGATTGCGCCCGTTCGATGAGGTCGAGCGTGCGTGCGCTGATCTCGGCGAGCGAGAGCGTGTCGGCCGAGCGCACGATCGGCGTCACGAGGCCCGCCGCGGTGGCAACGGCCACGGCGATGTCGGCATGCGCGAACTTGAGCAGGTTCTGACCGTCGATCTGCGCGTTCACCTGCGGATGCCGCACCAGCGCCAATGCGCAGGCCTTGATCAGCAGGTCGTTCACGCTGATCGCCGCGCCTGACGCCTTCGCTGTTTCGCGCCGCCCGAGCAGCGCACGCATGTCGACATCCACCGAGACGCGATAGTGCGGAATCGTCTGCTTGGACTCGACCAGCCGGCGCGCTATGGTGAGCCGCATCGCGCTCATGGGCTCGCGCGTCGGTTCCTGTCCCGTGCCCGCGGGTGCGACCGCCGCCCGATCGGCCGGAGCGGAAAAGGGGACTGTCCCCTTTTCTGCGCCCGCCTGCAGCGCCGCGTGCGCGGCTTCGACGTCTTCCTTGGAAATGCGCCCGTTGCGACCCGTGCCTTTCACCTTGCTCAGGTCCACGCCGAGCTTTTCGGCGAGCCGGCGCGCGATCGGGCTCACGCGCTGCTCGCCATCGTCGGCCGAAGCTGTCGAAGGTTCCGCAGCGACAGGAGCACTCGGTGCAGCCTGCGTCGCGGCGCCGTACTCGAACGACGTGTCAGGCGCGACGTAGCTGCCGACGAACGAGTCGATCTCGCTGTCCGGCACCTCAGGCTCGGCGAACACGCCGATGAGCGTGCCCACCGCGCGCGTCTCGCCGGGCTCGGCGAGGATCCGCCGCAGCACACCGCCGATGGGCGCCTCGACGGAATTCACGATCTTCTCCGTCTCCACGTCCAGGAGCGGATCGCCCTTGGCGAGACGCTGGCCGGGCTCGGCGTGCCAGGCGGTGATGGTTCCTTCCTGCATCTCGATGCCCCACTTGGGCACGGTGATCGGCGCGATCCGGTTCATGCGTTCAATCCTTCAGGACCTGGCGGATCGCGGCCTCGATGCGCTGCGGACCCGGTACGTAGGCGCGTTCCAGCTCGCGCGCGAACGGCACAGGCGCGTGCGGTGCCGTCACCTGCACGACGGGAGCCTTCAGCGCGTGGAACGCATTCGTGGCGACGAGGCCCGCGATGTCGGCTGCGATGCTGCAGCGGGGCGGCGATTCGTCGACGATCACCAGGCGCCCGGTGCCCTCGACGCTCTCGTAGATCGTGTCGGCATCGAGCGGCGAAGTGGTGCGCGGATCGATGAGGTCCGCGGTGATGCCCTCCTTCGCCAGCGCATCGAGCGCCTTCTCGGCGAAGCCCACCATCCGCGCGATCGCGACGACCGTCACGTGCTCGCCTTCGCGCACCAGCGCCGCCTCCCCGAACGGCACCGTGTAGTCGCCATCCGGCACCTCGCCCTTGCGCGGGTAGAGCGCCTTGTGCTCGAAGAACACGACCGGGTCGTCGTCGCGGATCGCGCTCAGCAGCAGCCCCTTCGCATCGTACGGCGTGGAAGGAACCGCGATCTTCAGACCCGGGACGGCGGTGAGCAGCGCATAGATCGACTGTGAGTGTTGCGCACCCATGCCCATGCCGGCGCCCATCGAGGCGCGGATCACCAGCGGGCAACGCGTCTTGCCACCGAACATGTAGCGGAACTTGGCGGCCTGGTTGTAGATCTGGTCGAGGCACACGCCGACGAAGTCGGCGAACATCAGCTCGGCCACCGGGCGCAGCCCCGCGAGCGCCGCGCCCGCGCCGGCGCCGACGATTGCCGATTCGGAGATCGGCGTGTCGATGACGCGCTCCGCGCCGAACTCGTGAATGAGCCCCTTCGTGACACCGAAGATGCCGCCGGCCGCATCGCGCTGACCGGAGGTGCCGCCCGCGCCGCCGGAAACGTCCTCGCCCAGCACGATGACACGCGGATCGCGCCGCATCTCGAGGAACAGCGCTTCGTTGATGGCGTCGCGGAAGGATTTTTGCGGCATGATCAATAAGAGACGTACACGTCGGTGGTGAGCTCGGCTTCGGCGGGAGGCGGCGCGGCCTGCGCCTTCTTCACCGCGGCGTCGATCCGCCCGAGCACTTCGCTGTCGATCGAATCCAGTTCGCGCGCCGGCAACAGGTCCTGCCCGACGACGCGCTCTCGAAAGCGCTTCAGGCAGTCCATCGTCTCGCGATGCCGCTGCACCTCGTCCTTGGCGCGATACAGCTGCGGGTCGCCCTCGAAGTGACCGAAGTAGCGCGTGCACGTGGCTTCGATGGTGCTCGGCCCTTCGCCGCGGCGGGCGCGAGCGACCGCTTCACCCATCGCCTCGTACACGGCGAAGAAATCGATACCGTCGACACGGACCGCCGGCATGCCGAAGCCGCGCGCGCGACCGGCGATGTCCTGCGAACCGACCGCGTACTTCGCGCCGGTATGCTCGCTGTAGCCGTTGTCCTCGAACACGAACAGCGTGGGCGTCTTCAGCACCACGGCGAGGTTCATCGCCTCGAACACCGTGCCCTGGTTGGAGCTGCCGTCGCCGCCGAACGCCGCGGTCACCGCGCCCTTGCGCGCGAGCTTCGCGGCGATACCCGCACCGACGGCCAATGGCGGCCCGCCGCCGACGATCGCGTTGGCGCCCAGCATGCCCCTGTCGAAATCGGCGATGTGCATCGAGCCGCCCTTGCCCTTGCACAGCCCGCCGGCGCGCCCATAGATCTCGAGCATCATGCCGTCGACGTCGCAACCCTTCGCGATGCAATGCCCGTGGCCGCGATGCGTGCTCACGATGTAGTCCGCATCGGTGAGGTGCATGCACAGACCCACGGCCACGGCTTCCTGGCCCGCGTACAGGTGCGTGAAGCCGGAGATCTGGCCGCTCTGGATCTCGACGTGCAGTCGCTCCTCGAACTCGCGGATCGTCTTCATCCGCCGGTACGCATCCAGCAGCTGCGCTCGGGTGAGGTCCGCGGGGACTTCCGTGCTCATGGCTTGCCCTGCTTGCCGGGCGCGCCCTGCTGTCCGTACACGTAGTCGTCGAGTGTCTTGTGGAAATGCCGGATGCGCAGTTCCTGCTTGCCGAGCCACAGACCGCGGTAGCCGCGCGAGTTCATGCCCGCCTGCACGCCGGGAAGGTTGGCCGCGTCCTGGTTGAGCACCAGTCCGATCGACTTGTCGCCGTGCGCGAACTGCTTGTGCTCCGGGCGCTCCGGCCATTGCTTGCCGTCCGGCACGAGGTCGAACGTCCAGATGTCGAAGAACATCTTGTTCGGATCGGTCGGATGCGGGCGCTGGCGGAACAGCCAGCAGTCGTCCGCGTGCACGTTGAGCGTGACGTTCGGGAAGATCATGTAGTGGTAGTCGTCCGTGAGCTGGTCGTCGTTCAGCCGCGAATAGTCCTTGCCCTGCGTCGGTCCGTGCTTGCGCTTGAACTGCTGCACGTCGCGCCGGATGTCGGTCACGCGCCCTTCGTAGTCGGCCGGGTCCATGCCCGCGCCCTTCATGATCGTCTTCATCGGCTCGGGGATCGTGTTGGGCACGCGCACGCGCGGGCTCAGCGTGCCGAAGCCGATGAGGTAGCGATTGTGCCGCTCGTAGCAGTCGATCTGGATGTCCAGGTCGTCGAGGTACCACAGCAGCTGCGGATGGATGCCCTGCACGTGGTAGCTCTCGTTGAAAGCGTCGACCGAAGTCTTCCAGTTGCAGTCCCACTCCACCGTCACGTCGCGCGAGGGCGCCATCTTGTGGAACTGGTACGGATCGAGGTGCGCGGGAATCACGCCGAGGTATTCGCGCAGCGGCATCACGTCCGGATCGAAGCTGTACCAGACGAAGCTGCCCCACGTGTCGCAGGGCAACTCCTCCAGGCCGCGGCTCGGTGCGCCCTGCGGGAAGGTTTCGAGATCCGGGATGCGCTTGAAACTGCCGTCGAGGTTGTACTCCCAGTGGTGATACGCGCACTGGAAGCTCGAGGCACTGCCGCACCCCACGCCGCGCAGCCGATTGCCGCGGTGCTGGCACACGTTGTAGAAGGCGCGCACGCGCCCGTCGTTCTGCCGCACCAGCAGGATCGATTCCGCTCCATGCTCGGTGACGACATAGTCGCCCGGCTCCTTCAGGTCGTGCTCGCTCGCGCCGAGCAGCCACACCTTCGTCCACATGCGCTCCCATTCGAGCTTCATGAAGTCAGGGCTGGTGTAGCGCTCTTTCGCGATGATGTCCCAGCTCACCTCGGGATCCGGCGCCTTGTCGGCCGGCGTGTGCGGGCTGTCGGATGGATTGACGCGGCGGACTGGCATCTCAGGCGGCCTCGAGCGGTGCGCGGATGCCCCAGCGGATGCCGCGCCGCAGGATTTCGTAGAACGCGGGCTGTTTCCAGCTGCCACGCTCGACCTGCGGGTACTCGTCCATCAGCGGCTGCATGTCGTGCCGCCCGCGCGCATGGCCGAGCGTGCAGTAGAGCACTTCACCGCTGCCATGAGCCTTGCGATACAGCACCGGGCGCGGCCGCGCGTCGTTCCATTCGCGCTCGACGAATCCGGGCGCCTCGCCCGCGAAGTCGGCGTGCATCAGGACCTCGATGTCAGGCTGCAGCTCCATGAGGTACAGCTCGTCGTCGGCCTCGAACGCGGACAGCCCTCGCAACAGCGGATCCTCGGGCGCGGAGAGTTGCACGCGGTACGGGGCGATCGGCGGATGCGCCACGAACTGGCTGCCGACCAGCTGCATGAAGCGCGCGGCGGTGCGCGGCGCTTCCCAGCCCTTGCCTTTCACGTACCGCAGCACCGAGTTGGTTCCGTGCAGCGCCAGCCAGCGACGCCCATGCGCGAGATACTCGGCGAGTGCGCTGGTCTGCTCCTCGTCGGGCAGCACCTCGCAGGTGTAGGTCACGAGAAAGTCGGCGCGGCGCAGCGTCTCGGTGTCGCGATAGTCCTCCTGCACGCGCACGCGCAGATGCTCGTGCTCGGCGAGCAGCTTCAGGAGCTCGAGGCGCGCGAAGTCCATGTCGTGGTACTTGCCGCCGCAGATGAGGAGCCCGTTGAGGCGACGTTCCGGCATCGGGCGCTCTAGAGTTGCACGCGCTTGGTGAAGCCGTTGTCGGCGATGATGTTCGCGCCCGTGATGAGCGACGCCGCGGGGCTGGCGAGGAACGCGACCACGCGTGCGACTTCCTCCGGTGTGCCCATGCGGCCCGACGGGATCGCCTTGATGGTGGCGTCGTAGAGCTGCGGCGTGGTGCCCTTGATCATTTCCCAGGCGCCGCCCTCGAAGTAGATCGGACCGGGCGAGATCGCGTTCACGCGCACGCCCTTGCGCCCCACGAACTGCGACAGTTGTTTGCTGTAAGTGACGAGCGCCGCCTTCATGGCGTTGTAGGCCATCGGCGCGACGAACGTCTCGACCGCGTTGGTCGAGGCGATGATCACCACCGATCCCTGCCCCGACTTCTTCAGGTGCGTCATCAGCGTCTCGCACCCGCGCACCGTGTGCATGACGTCGATCTCGAAGTTGCGCACCCAGTTCTTCTCGCTGTCCATGCCGCCGCCGCCGCTGACGTTAGGCACGAAGATGTCGCAGCCCCCGAGCGCGGTGGCGGTCTGTTCCAGCCAGGCCTTGAACGCATCGCCATCGCGCACATTGACGGTTCCGCCGACCGCCTTGACGCCTTTGGCTTCCAAAGCCTGGCGCGTCTGTGCGACTTCATCCTCGCCGCGCGCGCAGAACCCGATGTTCACGCCTTCGCTGGCGAACAGCTCCACGATCGCCCGGCCGATGCCTTTGGTGGCACCCGTGACGATCGCGTTCTTCCCCTTGAGTTGGAGATCCATCGTGCGCTCCGCGAAGCTTCACCCTGAGATGGCGTGATTATAGGAGAGCGGTCGAAAAAGAACAGTCTTGACTGTTTTTTTCAGACTGCCGCCGGCGACGCCGCCCATCCGGATGCCGGGACATTATCTGAGTTAAATCAATATCCTGGATGCTCCGGGTCCCTACTGGACCAGCAAGGCGTTGTCGATCACCAGCTCCGCGCCATTGATGAAGCGGGACTCCTCGGAGGCCAGGAACACCACCAGGTTGGCCACATCCTCGGGCTTGCCCAGGCCCCAGGGGGTCTGCTCATGGACGCTCATCTCCATGCCCAGCTGCTGGCTCGCGCTCGCGACCATGGGCGTTTCGATCGCGCCCGCGTGAATGGAATTGCAGCGGATGTTCTGCTTGTTCATCTGGCAATGCACGGCGATCGACTTGGTCATCGCGCGCACCGCGCCCTTCGCGGCGCTGTAGGCGAAGAACACCGGGTAGCCGAGGTGCGAAGCCACGGAGGACATGTTGATGATCGAGCCGCC
>DASTQG010000201.1:0-9691 GCA_035761885.1 Steroidobacteraceae bacterium
GCGCGGGCGGCGGCGTCAGCTTCGACCGGATTCGGCTCGCAGATGTAGGCCTGGGCGGAGAGGTAGGAGCGCAGCGCCTCTTCGTTGCGGCCAGCGCGCTCGTGCGCCTGTCCGTTCGCGTACGCCTTCTTCACTTCCGGCAGCGTGGAGTCCGCGGCGCAGCTCGCGCTGGCGGTCTGGATCGCGGCGACCGCGAGGGTGCACGTAGCGGCGATCGCAAGCAGCTTCTTCATGTAGGGTCTCCGTGGATTGCGGCGCGAGCGGCGCTCAGCGACCGAAGGTCTTCGGCATCGAGAAGCCGCCGAACGACGGCATCTTGTTGTAGCCCGCCGGCACTTCGAACAGCGCATCGTCCTGGTCCGCGACCTGGAGGTTCTTCAGCGTCATGGTGATGCGCGACTTCTTGCCATCCTCGCGCGACAGCAGGTCCATCTTCACGGCGACGCCCTGGTCGGTGAACCACATGAAGCCGCCGTACTTCTTGTCCGCGGTGACCAGCTTGTACTTGGTGGTCTCCAGGCCCTCGACCGTCTCACGGCCTTCCTGCGTGATCGTGACGTCACTGGGCGTGCCGCCGGCTGCCTCGCGCGCCTTGGCGAAATCCATCTGCTGGTACATCTTCTGCGCGGGCATCAGCATGTAGCCCGTCTTCTGGTCGGGGCGCAGGATCATCACGCTCTGCATGCCGGCCATGTTCATCTCCGTGCGCTCCTTGCCGGCCGCATGGAACACCTTGCCCGTGATCGTGCCCTTCTCGGTTTCCATCACGCGATCCGCCGAATACTCGACGGTCGGAACCGGCAGGCTCTGGCCGAGCGCGGCGGTGTTGAACATCGCAAGGCTGAGTGCGGCGAGCAGCGAATGTACGAATCCCATGATCTTGTTCTCCCTGTGGCGGAAATGAATTGGACGCTTGTTCAACGCGCCGGGCGGCGCACCGCGCCGATGAGCACGACGAGAATCAGGTACAGGAGGCCCGCGGCGGCGGGCAGTGCAGGCTTGTTCATGTTGGTCTTCCGGATCGGCCCCTGATCGAGGGTGCGCATTTTGCTGAATGCGCCGGCGTTTGGTAGTGCCGGAAGGAGCCATCCGTGGCCCGCCGAGGAGCCATGAGGTGCCGGGCTTGCGTTATTCGCGTTATTGGCCAGAGCGTCAATAACGCAAATAACGCAACCCCGGCACCACCTTCTCAGTCGCGCGGCAGCACCGACCAGGTTTCGATGCAGGTTTCCTTGGCGATGCGGCCAGCGGCCAGCTCCATGATGCGCACGCGCTTGAGCTCGACGAGCTCGCCGCCACTGATGGGCGCGTTCTCGATGCCCTCGCCTGTATACGTGAAGCGCACCACGTACTCGTCGACCACCTGCGTCTCCGCACTGGAGCGCCGCAGGACGGTGAATTCGGGCGAATGCATCGCACTCGCCTCGCGCAGCAGGTGCCGGATCACCTGCTCACGGCCGCTGCAGGTGATGCCGCGACAGGGCGCAGCCCACAGCACGTTCTCGGTATACAGCGCGCGCGCCGACAGGATGAAGGCGCAATGCGGCTGCAGGTTTACATCAGGACTGACTGTTTTTTCCGCGATGCTGGGCACGCTCAACCCCTGGTGGCGCCCGGCAGGGTCCGCCGGCACCTTGATGCAGCGCAGTGTCAGGAGTTCGGGCCGCGGGGTCGATACGCCAAAAGAGCCATCGTCGCGGCCGCGACGGCTACGTCGCGCGGGCCGGACGGGCGTGCCTTCTATAGAGATCAGCGGCTTGGCCGCGGGAGTCGCAGTCGATCTTGTCCAGGATGTTGGCGATGTGGCGCTTCACCGTGTGCAGGCTGAGCGAAAGCGCCCGGGCAATGTGCTTGTTGCTGGCGCCGCCGGCCACCTGCGCCAGCACTTCCATCTCGCGCTCCGACAGCACCCCCAGCGGACCTTGAGTCGGCGCCGCACTCGATTCGCCGCGCCACTGCGCCAGGCGCTCGAGGAGCGAGGCGATTGCCGTCTCGCGCGCCACCTCCGCGGGCACGATCTCCAGCAACGCATCGACCATGCGCACGGGCTCGAGCAGCAGCACACCCACTGCGTTGTCGCCGGCGATCTCGCGCAGAACCGGCTCGAGTTGTGCCCAGGCCTGTGCCTTCTTCCCCTGCCCGAGGTACGCGTACGCAAGACCCAGTCGCGGGTCTGCGTAGACCATCGGCAGGCGGTAGCGCGGGTAGCTGCGCACCGCGCGCTCCAGCGCGGCTTGAGCGGCCGGCCAATCCTCATCGAGCAGCGCGCCGATACCGCGCGCAGTGTCCGCCGCGGTGTCCAGGAAGGGCCACTCGACGGCGTTCTTCGGACGCACGAGATGCGGAAGGAGCGCGTGGAACCCATCGACGTCACCCGCGATCCAGAGCATGCGCGCGAGGCCGTGGCGATACGGTCGACCCCACGCGGCCACATGAGCCGCGAGCTCGGGCGAATCGAGTCCGCCGACCTGGTGGCGCGCGAGCTCGATACCGAGCTCCGCGTTGCCCATTGCGGCGTTGAGCAGCACCTTGAACTGGCCGAGGCGCTCGGCCACCGCGCGAACGCCGCCGAACTGGTGCTGATACGCCTCGGCCCGCTCGAGCGCGAGCTTTGCGCCTTCGCGGTTGCCGCGCCAGAAGTGCGCCCATCCGCCCATGACGGCCGCGGCGATCTGCCACGGGCCGGGTGTCGCGCCGCGCAGGCTCTCGTGAATGTCGCGAAAGCGCTCGAACGCGTCGGCCACGCCAGGAAGGCCGATCATCAGGCAATGCACGCGGGGCGCGGTCGACGGACAGATCGCGACGGGGTCGTGCTGCAGGTGATCGATGAACTGATTCATCAGCTGCGGCAGCTGCTCGTAGCTTCCCGAGTGCGTCAGTGACCACGCGCGCTGCAGGGCAAGATGCGCCTGCCCGAGGTGATCGAGCGGGATGCGGCTCGCCGCCTCGAGATCTTCCCACGCAAGTTGCTGTTCGCCGGAGCTGCTGAGCGCATCGACGAGCCCGAACAGCGCGCGCACCTTCAGTGCGATCTGGCTCGGCTCATTGAGGCCGGCGACGGCAGGCGCCATTTCGCGCTTGGCGCGCGGCCAGTCCCAGCGCAGCCAGCCGCACGCGCCGCTCAGGTAGCCGAGCGCGGGCATCTGGGCGCGTTCATTGGCCGGAATCGCATCGATCCAGCGTTCGAGCGTGGCTATCGCCCCTTCGAGCAGCAGCCGCTCGCCGTTCTGCAGGATGCGCGCCGCAGCCTGCTTCCAGTTGCGAGCCTCCAGGAAGTGGTGGATCGCACGTGCGGGGACGCTCTCGGCGTGTCCGGCCGCATCGTGGAGCTGCGCGACCAGCTCCGGCTGCTCGCGCTGCAGTCGATCCTGCAGGAAGTCGCGGAACAGGTCGTGAAAGCGCAGGACCGGCGTCGTCTCGTCAATCGAAGTCAGGAACAGGTTGCGACGGTAGAGCGACTCGAGCACCGCCACGCAGTCGCTGCGGCCCGTGACCGCTTCGCACAGCGCCGGCGACAGCTCGGTGAGGATGGAGCTGCGCAGGATGAAGTCGCGCAGCGCAGCCGGAAGCTCGGCCAGGATCTCCTGCGCCAGGTAGGCGAACAGGTGGCGATCGGAGCTACCGGCCGCGAGTCCACTCGCGCGCTCGGCACCGCCGCTGGCGCGCGCCTGCAGCATGAGCGACATGCCGACGGCCCAGCCGTGCGTGCGGGCGAGCGAGTCGCGCAGCTCGTGCTCGTTCGGCACGGCCCCGAAGCGCGCGAGTGCCAGGGCGATCGCATCTGTCTGCGTGAATTGCAGGTCCTGCGGTCCGAACTCGCCGAGCTCGCCGTGCGCGCGCCAGCGGGCGAGCGGCAGGAGCGGCTCCACGCGCGAACCGAGGACCAGGGCGACGTGATCGGGCAGGCGCTCGACGAGTGCTTCGGTCAGCTCGCCGATGTCGCGGCCGCCGAGGCGATGCAGATCGTCGAACACGAACACGATGCGTCGCGCCGGCGAAGTGCACAGGGCATTGACGAAAGCCGCGAGGGCGGCGCGCGTCTGCGGCCCTGGACCCGTAAGGCCGGCACCGAGGCTGCGCGGATCGGACTCCCAGGTGAGGCCGAGGGGCTCGACCGCCTGCACCAGCGCAAGAAAGAGCCGGTTTGCAGAATTGTCATCGCCGTCGAGCGCGACCCAGAGCACCGTCATGCCGTGCGAAGCGTCCGCGGCGAGCTGTGCGAGTAGCGTGGTCTTGCCCGAACCCGCCGGTGCGCAGACGAGCGTCACCGGGTTCATCTCCACCGATCTGACCAGGCGCGCGAGCAGCGGCCCGCGCGTGACCGTGTCGTGACGGACACGCGGAGCCCGGAACTTGGTCTGAGGCGCGCCGCCGGCCCGGAGCTCGGACGGCGCTGAAGCGTGCGCGGACATGTACCTCTGAGGCGGGTACTCGGGTGGCGGTGTGGTCATGGTGGCAGATTGCACGGCTCAATTAAACGAGCCATTTGTCCAATCTGGCTTGCCTGCCCCCGTCGCCGGGACGCGTCTTGATCTGGCCCCATCCGGCCCAACTTCCCGACCGATGAGCCATCGCGACCACCGCTCCTGGATGTGGGCTGAAGCCCTCGGCCTGCTGGAGCAGGCCGAACGCAAGCATCGCCAGTTCTACGGCCTCGTCGGCACCACCGACGCGCAGGCGCGCTGGGAGCCGCCCATCGACGTGCTGGAGCTGCCGCCCGAGATCTTCATCACCGTGGCGCTGCCTGGCATCGAGCCGGAACGCATCGAGCTGCAGCTCGACGAAGCGGGCATCGCGATCACCGCGCACCGGCCCGCGCCGCGCTACACCCGCGGCACTGTGATTCGGCGCCTGGAGATCCCATATGGACGCTTCGTGCGGCGGATCAATCTGCCTGCGGGGCGCTTCGAGCTGCTCGAGCAGGCGCTCGAGCATGGCTGCCTGCGGCTGCGACTGCGCCGGCACTGAGGAACACATCAAATGACCGACAAAGAGACTATCGAGTCCGAGAAGACGCGGGCCGTCAGCGACGACACGCTGATCATCCTGCCGGTGCGCAACCTCGTGTTGTTCCCGGGCGTGGTGCTGCCCGTGTCGATGAACCGCGAAGGCACCATCGCCGGCGCGCAGGAGGCCGTGCGCACGCAGGCCAAGGTCGGTTTTCTCCTGCAGCGTGACGCGGCGAAGGACGACGTCACGGGCGAGGATCTCTACCCGATCGGCACCGAGGCGCAGATCCTGCGCTACGTCACCGGCGAGGACGACACGCATCACCTCGTCGTGCAGGGCGAGCGGCGCTTTCGCGTGCTCGGCTTCGTGCCGGGCGCGCCGTTCCTCATGGCGCGCGTGCAGTACCTCTCGGACAACAACGGCGTTACGAGCGAGATCGAAGCGCTCGCGCTCAACCTCAAGCGCCTCGCCGCTGACGCGATCGCGCTGCTGCCGCGCGCGCCGGCCGAAATCGGCAATGCCGTGCAGCGCATCGAATCGCCGGGCGCGCTCGCCGACATGATCGCGAGCTTCATGGACGTGAAATCTGAGGACCGCCAGCAGCTCCTGGAGACGCTCGACCTGCGCGTGCGCCTGAACCGCGTCACCGAGCTCCTCACCCATCGCATCGAAGTGCTGCGCCTGCAGCGCCAGATCGAGCAGCAGACGCGCGGCGCGATCGACGAGCGCCAGCGCGAGATCCTGCTGCGCGAGCAGATGAAGCAGATCCAGAAGGAGCTGGGCGAGGACGGAAGCGGCGCGCAGGAGATCCGCGAGCTGGAAGAGGCCGTGGCCAAGGCGGGCATGCCTAAGGACGCGCTCGAGGAGGTCAAGAAGGAGCTCAAGCGCCTGGAGCGCATGTCGGAGGCGAGCGCCGAATACTCGATGCTGCGTACCTGGATCGACACGATGATCCAGTTGCCGTGGTCGAAGCTCGACGAGGAGCAGATCGACATTGCGAAGGCCCGCGTCGTCCTCGACGAAGATCACTTCGGCCTGGAGAAGATCAAGAAGCGCATCCTCGAATACCTCGCGGTGCGCAAGCTCAATCCGCAGGGTCGCAGCCCGATCCTGTGCTTCGTCGGCCCGCCGGGCGTGGGCAAGACCTCGCTCGGGCAGAGCATCGCGCGCTCGATGGGACTGAAGTTTGTGCGCGCGAGCCTCGGCGGCGTACACGACGAAGCTGAGATCCGCGGCCACCGGCGCACCTACATCGGCGCGCTGCCGGGCAACATCGTACAGGCGCTGCGCAAGGCCGGCACGCGCAACCCGGTGCTGATGCTCGACGAGATCGACAAGCTCGGCGCCGGTATCCATGGCGATCCGTCTTCGGCGCTGCTCGAAGTGCTCGATCCGGAGCAGAACAACACGTTCCGCGACAACTACCTCGCGGTGCCGTTCGATCTGTCCAAGGTGCTCTTCATCGCCACCGCGAACGTGCTCGACACGATTCCCGGCCCATTGCGCGACCGCATGGAGATCATCGAGCTGTCCGGCTACACCGAGGACGAGAAGGTGCAGATCGCGCAGCGCTATCTCATGAAGCGCCAGCTGGCGGCCAACGGGCTGACGGCCGAGCAGGCGTCGATCTCGGACGAGGCGCTGCACCGGCTCGCGCACGATTACACGCGCGAGGCAGGCGTTCGCAACCTGGAGCGCGCGGTGGGCGCGGTGTTGCGCAATGTCGCGGTGCGTATCGCGGAAGGCACGATCCAGAAAGCCGAGATCGGGCCGGATGACCTGCAGCCGATCCTCGGCGCGCCGCGCTTCGAGAGCGAAGTGGCGATGCGCACGAGCGTTCCCGGTGTTGCGACGGGCCTTGCGTGGACGCCGGTGGGCGGCGACATCCTCTTCATCGAGGCGACGCGCGTTCCCGGCACCGGCCGCCTGATCCTGACTGGTCAGCTGGGCGACGTGATGCGCGAGAGCGCGCAGGCGGCGCTGTCGCTGGCGAAGGCGCGTGCCGAGTCGCTCGGCGTGGATCCGACCGCGTTCCGCAAATCGGACGTGCACATCCACATCCCCGCGGGCGCGATCCCGAAGGATGGCCCGAGCGCGGGCGTGACCATGTTCACCGCACTCGTCTCCCTCCTCACCGGCCGCACGGTCGACAGCGATGTCGCGATGACGGGCGAGATCAGCCTGCGCGGCCTGGTGCTGCCCGTCGGCGGCATCAAGGAGAAGGTGATCGCTGCGCACCGCGCTGGCATTCGCACGGTGCTGCTGCCCAAGCGCAACCTGCGCGACCTCGAGGACGTGCCGGAGAGCGTGCGCAACGAAATCCGTTTCGTGCCGCTGGAACGCGTCGAGGATGCGCTCAAGGAAGCGCTGGGCATCGAAGGGAACGTGAAGGAGCTGCGCGCGGCGAGCTGATCGCTGCGCGCGGGGACGGATGCTCGTTCAGCGTTTGCCGGGTTTCAACGCGGCTGCGACGCGGCGATAGGCTTCGCGGAACGGAATCCCTTCCCGCGTGACGATGGCGTTCGCTTCCGCCGCCGCGTGGATCGATGGATCGAGCTTGATGCGCTCGCGGTTGAAGTGCACGCCGGCGAGCGCCGCGGGCAGGATGTCGAGCGTCTGCTGGCACAGATCGATGGAGCGGAACAGCGGGACCTTCAGAAGCTGCAGGTCCCGGTGGTAGCCGGACGTGAGCTTGGAGACGATGCCGAGTGCCTCGTGCAGGCAGGACAGGGCGGTCGCCGAGCGTCCGCGGATCAGCTCGAACACGTCCGGGTTGCGCTTCTGCGGCATGATCGACGAGCCGGTCGTGAACTCCTCGGGCAGGGTCACGAACGCGAATTCCTGCGTGTAGAACAGCAGCAGGTCGCTCGACAGGCGGCCAACGTCCTGCATCACCAGCGCGATCTCGAACAGCACCTGCGCTTCAGCCTTGCCGCGCGACAGCTGCACGGCCGTCACCGGTTCGTGGATCGTCGCGAAGCCGAGCCGCGCGCGCGTTTCCTCGCGACTCACGTTCAGGTTGGGTGTGCCGTAGCCGGCGGCGGAGCCGAGCGGATTTTTGGCGATGCGCCGATGCGTCATGCGCAGGCCTTCGGCATCATCTCGGATCTCGGCGGCGAAGCCGCCGGCCCACAGCGGCACGGAGCTGGGCATCGCCTGCTGCATGTGGGTGTAACCCGGCAGCGGCGTGTCCGCCTCGCGTCGTGCGAGTGCGTCGAGCGCATCGGCGACGCCCACTGCGCCCGCACGCAGTAGCTCGACGGCGTCGCGCAGGTACAGCCGGATCGCCGCGAGCACCTGGTCGTTGCGCGAGCGGCCGGCGTGCAGGCGGCCGCCGAGCGCTCCGAGCTTCTGGGTGAGCAGCGTTTCCAGCGCGGTCTGGCCGTCTTCGTGCTCGAGCAGCACGCGCCAGGTGCCGTGTGCGTGAGCCTCGCTGATGCCGATGAGAGTATCCCGCAGACGATGCAGGTCCTCCGAGGACAGGAGCTTTGCGTGGTGCAACGCCTCCGCGTGCGCGATGGAGGCGAGCACGTCGTACTTCACCAGCCGGTCGTCGAGGGCATAGTCCTCACCGGCGGTGTAGTGCAGCACGCGTTGATCGAGCGGTGCTCCCTTGTCCCAAAGCCGCGTCACGGGCGCCTCACTGTTTCCCGCTTTGCTGCTCGGCCTGGCTCAGCGCATTCACGTCCGCGACGATGAGCGTGCCGGTGCCTTCGTTCGTGAAGACTTCAGCGAGTACGCTGTCGTTCACCTTGTAGGAGATCACGTGCACGCGGCGCACACCGCCGCGGATCGCCGTCTCGATCGCGGTGGCCTTGGGCAGCATGCCGTCGCTGAGGCTTCCCGCGTCGCGCAGGCGCTTGAGGCCCTGCAGGTCCGTGAACGACACGACGCTGCTCGGGTCCTCGAGCCGCTCGAGAATGCCCGGCGCGCCGGTACACAGGATCAGTTTCTCCGCGCTCAGCGCGGCGCCGATCGCAGCGGCTACAGTGTCGGCGTTGATGTTGAGCAGCACGCCGTTCGAATCCGCGGACACCGGGCTCACCACGGGCATGAGCCCGTTGTCGAGCTGCTTGCGGATCACGTCCACGTCCACCTTGTCGATGTCGCCGACGAAGCCGAAATCCACGGGCGCGTCGTGTCCTTCCATGCGCACGGGCGGGCGCTTGTGCGCCTGGATCAGGCCCGCGTCCACGCCGCTCACGCCCACCGCGTCGATGTCGAGGTCGCGGCAGATGGCGAGGATGCGCGTGTTGATCAGGCCGTTCAGCACCATCGTCGTCACGTCGATGGACTTCTCGTCAGTGACGCGACGGCCCTGCACCATGCGCGTGGTGATGCCGAGGGCGTCCGAGATCTCGGTGACCTGCGGGCCGCCGCCGTGCACCAGCACCACCTTGATGCCGACCTGGTGCAGGATCGCGACCTGCTCGATGAGGGCGCGCGTGCTCTCGACTTCGCCGAACACGGAGCCGCTCGCCTTGATGACGAACACCTTGCCCTTGAACATGCGGATGTACGGGGCGGCATTCTTCAGCGCGCGCACGGCGACGGTCTGGTCGGGACGGTAATTCATTTGCTATGCCGCTCCGCTAACGTAGAAAAACGTCCATAAAGGGGACAGTCCCCTTTTCACAAAGCCGAAATGGGGGCAGTCCCCGACAGCATCCGATGCAGGACGGCCATCTGCGCCGGCAGTCGATTGTAAGCTTCCCGCGTCACCGCGCTACGCGGGCCATCC
>DASTQG010000202.1:0-5477 GCA_035761885.1 Steroidobacteraceae bacterium
GGGCGAGCAGCAGGCCGAAGCCGACCAGCAGGTCGCGAGCGCCTCCAACGAGGTGCGAGAGGAAACGGCGGCCGCGCGCTACGACGTAGCGGTCGAGAAGGCCGAGGCCGAGCACAAGATCGCGTCCGAGAAGTGCGAGGCGCTGGCAGGCGCTGAGCAGGAAGCGTGCAAGGAGCGCGCGGACGCCAACCTCGAGATGGCCAAGGACGTGGCCAAGCGCGATCGCGACGCGGCCGCCGCGCCCGTGAATCGCTGATCGCAACGATGAGTGAGAGAAATGCCGCTGATTTCCCATCACACAGGAGAGTCGACATGAAACGGAATTTCACTATGGCGGGCGCCTTCGCCCTGATGCTCATGCTCATAGGCGCAGGCTGCACGGCCACGCGCACGGATCGGAGCACTGGCGAGGTCGTCGACGATACGGCCGTGACCGCGAAGGTCAAGGCTGCGCTCACTGACGACGAAGTCACCAAGGCGCGCGAGATCAAGGTCCAGTCCAATCGTGGCGTGGTACAGCTCGCCGGCTTCGTCAGCACCAACGAAGAAAAGGCACGCGCCTCGGAAGTGGCGAAGGCCGTCGATGGTGTGAAGGAAGTGCGCAACGACATCGAAGTGCAGACGCGCACTGCCGAGCGCTCGACCGGCGACGTCGTGGACGACGGCGTGATCACCGCGAAAGTGAAGGCCGCGTTGATCGACAATCCGACGACCAAGGCGAGCCAGATCAACGTCGACACCAAGAACGGCGTAGTGCAGCTGCAGGGCTTCGTCGACAGCAACGACGAGAAGATGCAGGCCGGCCAGGTGGCCAGCTCGGTGTCCGGCGTGCAGTCGGTGGAGAACGATCTCGAAATCAAGCAGAACCCGCAGTAACTCTGTAGTCCTCGGCTGCCGCCGGCCCCCTCGGGCCGGCGGCAGCTCTATTCTCTTCTCTCTTCTGACGGCTCCGCTGTGCCGCCCGAGCCCATACTGATCGACAAGGACCCGCGCAGCGGGGATCTGCGCCACGTGCGCACGCTCCTCACGATCCTCGCGGTGCTGGCCGTACTCGCCGCTCTGCACGCCGGGCGCGGCTTCCTGATTCCGATCGCGCTGTCTCTCTTCTTCGCGTCGCTGCTCGCACCCGCCGTGAGACGCCTGCGCATCTGGCGTGTCCCGCGTCCGCTCGGCGCCGGGCTCGTGATGCTGTTGATGCTCGCGAGTGTCGTGGGTGTGGTGGAAATGACCGTCGAACCCGGCAGGCAGTGGCTGGAGCGGGCGCCCACCGTGCTGCGCGAGATCGAGCGCAAGATCCGGCCGCTGCAGCGCATGGCGACGCGACTTGACGAGGTAGCCGCACACGCGGAACGGGTCGCTGAGGGAACGCAGAGCGGGCAGCGCACTCAGACCACCGCGCCCGCCCGCAAGAGCATGCTGTTGTTTCGCACTCCCGCCATGCTGGTGACGGTGGTGGGCTCTTTCTTCCTCACGTTCTTCCTGCTCGCCTGGGGACCCACGCTGGTCGCGAAGATCGCGGGCGGCGCGAACCACCCGCACACCGAGCGGGCAGTGCAGGTGTTGGACTCCGCTCAACACGAGATCGCTCAGTACCTGGGCACCGTCGCCATCATCAACGTCGGGCTGGGCCTGGCCACCGCGGGCATCACCGCGGCCTTCGGCCTGCCGACGCCGATGCTCTGGGGCGTCCTCGCAGGGACGCTGAACTTCATCCCCTACGCGGGCTCCGCAGTCACGCTCGTCGTGGTCACGATCGTCGCGCTGCTCACGCAGGACGGCATCGGACCGGCGATCGGTGTCGCGCTGTCCTACCTTGCGCTCGCGACCATAGAAGGGCAGCTCGTCCAGCCTCTCGCCATCGGGCGCAGGCTCGCGCTCAATCCGCTCCTCGTGTTCATGGCGCTGTGGTTTTGGGGGTGGCTGTGGGGAGTGGCGGGCATGTTGCTCGCCACTCCCTTACTGCTGGCGGCCAAGGCAGTGACCTGCCAGGTGCCGGGCTTCGAGCGCATCGCGCGCATCCTCAGCCCAACGCCCACCCCCTCGCGCGTGCAAGTTGCCGCGGAACGCTTGCGCCGCAAGCAGGCCGCGGCGCGCGACGCCCCCGGTCCGAAAGAAGGAACGGCGTAGCGGTTATACTCGGCCCGTAACGCTTCTATCCGGGCCCGCCGTGACCATCTCCGATCTTTCGATCCGCCGACCCGTCTTTGCCATCGTCCTGAGCCTGATGCTGATCGTGGTCGGCCTCGTGTCGCTCGCACGCCTGTGGCAGTCCGTGCGCGAGCTGCCCGACATCAACCCCCCGATCGTCTCCATCGACACGAACTACCGCGGCGCCTCGGCGCAGATCGTGGAGACCAAGATCACGCAGATGATCGAGGAGCGCGTGGCGGGCGTGGAGCTGATCGACAAGATGCGCTCCTCGAGCTCGGACGAGCGCTCGCGCATCACGGTGGAGTTCGATCTCGATCGCGACATCGATTCGGCCGCCAACGACGTGCGCGATCGCGTCTCGCGGGTGTTCGACGACCTGCCGACCGAGGCGGACGCGCCGGAGATCTCCAAAGCCGACTCGAGCGCCGAGCCGATCATCTACGTGAACCTGTCCAGCGACAAGATGACGGCGCTGGAAGTCACCGACTTCGCCGAGCGCAACATCGTCGACCGTTTCGCGGCGCTGCCCGGCGTCGCGCGCGTGCAGCTCTCGGGCGCGCGCCGCTACGCGATGCGCATCTGGATCGACCGGCAGGCGCTCGCGGCGCGCCAGCTCACGGTGGAGGACATAGAAAGCGCGCTGCGCGCCGAGAACGTGCAGCTGCCGGCCGGGCGGCTGGTGTCGCGCGAGCGCGAGTTCGTGCTCAACACCGCCACGGGCCTCGACACCGAGCAGGATTTTCGTTCGCTCGCCATCGGACGCGGACCCGAGGGTTACCTCGTGCGCCTCGGGGAAGTCGCGGACGTGGAGCTCGCCGCGGAGAACGAGCGCACCGTGGCCCGCACCAGCGGCATTCCCGGCGTGAGCATCGGGGTGGAGCCGCAGTCGAAGGCCAACACGCTCGAGGTGGCGCGCGCGGTGCGCGCCGAGGTCGACGTCATCAACAAGGACCTGCCCGAGGGCACGCAGCTCGGCATCAACGTGGACCGCGCAGTGTTCATCGAGGCCTCGATGCGCGAGGTGCTGATCGCGCTCGGCATCTCGCTCGTGCTGGTGCTCGTGGTGATCTACGCCTTCCTCGGCAACTGGCGCGCGACCGTCATCCCCGCCGTCACCATTCCGATCTCGATCATCGCGGCGTGCGCGGCAATGTACGCGATGGGCTTCACCATCAACGTGCTCACGCTGCTGGGAATGGTGCTCGCGATCGGCCTGGTGGTGGACGACGCCATCGTGGTGCTGGAGAACATCTACCGTCGGATCGAGCGGGGCGAGCAGAGCCTGCTCGCGGCCCTCGACGGCAGCCGCGAGATCGGCTTCGCCGTGATCGCGACCACGCTGGTGCTGTCGGCGGTGTTCGTGCCGATTTCGTTCCAGACCGGCAGGGTGGGGCGCCTGTTCAGCGAGTTCGGTTTCACCCTCGCCGCCTCGATCCTGTTCTCCTGCCTGGTGGCGCTCACGCTCACGCCCATGATGGCCTCGCAACTCTTCCGCGGCGGAGCGGTGCGCAGCAAGGTGAGCCATCGGGTCGAGACCGCGTTCGCCGCGATCGCCGCTCGCTACGAGCGACTCCTGCGGCGCGTGCTGGTGCGCCCGGTCCTGATCGTGATCGCAGCGCTCGCGTTGTTCGCGGTCACGGTGGCGGTCTTCCTGACCCTGCCGCAGGAAAGCGCTCCGACCGAGGATCGCGGCATCGTGCGCGTTTCGCTCACCGGTCCCGAAGGGGCGAGCCTCGAATACATGCAGCGCTACGCGCGCCAGCTCGAGGACATCCTGGCCGCCGAGGCGGCCAGCGGTGACATCGTGCGCTACAACGTGCGTATTCCGGGCGGTGGCGGCAACGTGTCCGAGGTCAATCGCGCGGTCGGCTTCATCGTGCTGCGCGACTGGGGTGAGCGCTCGCGTTCTTCCACCGAGATTGCCGCTGCCATCCAGAAGAAGGTGGCGGCGATGCCGGGGGTACGCGCCGGGGTGTTCACACCCACCGCTTTCAACTGGGGCGCGCAGGAGCCGGTGAAGGTTGTGCTGCAGGGACCCGACTACCCGCAGCTCGCGGAGTGGCGCAACAAGGTGCTGGCGCGCGCCGCGGCGAATCCCGGGCTCATCAACGTGGATTCCGACTACCAGGAGCGCAAGCCGCAGATGAAGGTCTCGGTCGACCGCAATCGCGCCGGCGACCTGGGCGTGTCGCTCGATTCGATCGGCCGCACCCTCGAGACCATGCTGGCCTCGCGCATCGTCACCACTTTCGTGAAGGAGGGTCGCGAGTACTACGTGATTCTGCAGGGGCGCACGGTCGATCGCGCCTCGCCGTCGGACCTCAATAACCTCTACGTGCGCTCCGAACGCGGCTCGGAGCTGATTCCGCTCAGCAGCGTCGTGCGCCTGGAGGAGATCTCCGGCGCGGTGCAGCTCAACCGTTTCGACCGCCTGCGCGCCATCACCATTTCGTCCGGGCTGTCGCCGGACTATTCGATGGGCGAGGCGATCGAATTCTTCCGCAACGTCGTCGACGAGGAGCTGCCGCCCACCGCCAAGCTCAGCTTCGACGGTGAGTCGCGGGAGTACCTGAAGTCGAGCCAGGCGTTGTACTGGACCTTCCTGGCCGCACTGCTGGTGGTATTCCTGGTGCTCGCGGCGCAGTTCGAGAGTTTCACGCTGCCTTTCGTGATCATGACCACGGTGCCGCTCGCACTCGTCGGCGCCGTGCTCGGCATGAAGCTCTATGGCGTGTCGGTGAACATCTTCAGCCAGATCGCCGTCGTGATGCTCATCGGCCTGGCCGCCAAGAACGGCGTGCTCATCGTCGAGTTCGCCAACCAGCTGCGCGACCGGGGCGTGGAGTTCGTGGAGGCGATCATCCAGGCCGCCGCCACGCGCCTGCGACCGGTGCTCATGACCAGCCTGTGCAGCGCGTTCGGCTCGATCCCGCTGCTCCTGGCCAGCGGCGCCGGCGCCGAGAGCCGCGAACCGATCGGGGTCGTGGTGCTCTACGGCGTGCTGATCTCCATGGTGCTCACGCTCGTGGTGGTGCCGGCGGTGTACGCGCTCGTGGCGCGCAATACCCGCTCGCCGCAGTACTGGGCGGGCGTCATCCAGAAGCTGCGCGCCAAGGAGCGCACCACACCCGCAGCCGAACCCACCTGAGGTCGGTGCGCAAACACGGCGCCCTCGATCCACGAAGCTCTTCGCATGACACACCTCGCGGCACGAGTCCAGTCGCCGCGCGCGGTCAGCACGAATTGCAGCGCTCGCAGCATCCATTCGTTGCGCTGGACACGTAGGCCTTTCAAGTCCTAGGCGCTTTGGCGATACTCCGCCCCCG
>DASTQG010000203.1:0-4464 GCA_035761885.1 Steroidobacteraceae bacterium
TCATGGCCACGCGCACGGACAGAAAGCGATAGAAGAAAGCGATAGAAGGCAACGACAGGAGACGATCAATGGCCCGGCGCATCAGTGTTCTCATCGGCAGCCTCCGGCGCGAATCGATCAACCGCAAGCTCGCGAACGCCCTGATGCGGCTCGCACCTTCCGATTTCACCTTCACGGAGCTCAAGATCGACGACCTGCCGCTCTTCAACCAGGACCTGGAGAAGACACCGGCGGCGCCCGTGAAACGGCTCAAGGACGAGATCGCCGCTTCGCACGGCTTGATGTTCGTGACACCCGAGTACAACCGCTCGTTACCCGGCGTGTTCAAGAATGCGATCGATCATGCCTCTCGGCCCTACGGGCAGAACGCGTGGGCCGGCAAGCCCGCGGGCATCATCGGCGCCTCGATCGGCGCGATCGGTTCGGCGGTGGCGCAATCGCACCTGCGCGGCGTGCTCGGCTATCTGGACGTGCCGACGCTCGGCCAGCCCGAGGCGTACATCAACGTCGGCAAGGATTTCTTCGACGCCGACGGCGGCATCGCGAACGCCGACACCCGCAAGTTCCTGCAGGGCTGGATGGATGCGTACGTCGCGTGGGTCAACCGCCTGGCGGGTTGAGGGGGAGGGAATGGCCACGAAAAACACGAAATGGGAAGGGAAGAAAATTAGCCACAGAAACACACGGAAACACACAGAAGTAAGAATGAATGGTGCGAAAGGCAGCGAGATAGAAGAGTCTCTTCGTCCGTTCCTGACGTTATCTATTTTTTGATTTTCTTTGTTTCGTGTTTTTCGTGTCCTTTCGTGGCCATTCCCTCTTCATAACCCCGTCTGCTGACGGAACAGTCGCGCCTGGCGGCGCGAGATCTCCACTTCGGGCCCGTTGCGCAGCTGCACGTGCAGCCGACCGCTGACGCCCAGCTCGACGCCTTCGACGAAATCCAGGTTCACGATCTGGCGCCGGTTGGCGCGGAAGAAGCGCTGCGGGTCGAGGCGCGCTTCGAGCGTCGCCAGCGTGCGGCCGAGGAGCGGCCTTGCCTTGTTCCATTGCAGGCGCACGTAGTTGCCTTCCGACGTGAGAAGGCTCACCTCGCGCAGCGGCACGAACCAGCAGCGCGGCCCGTCGCGCACGAACAGGCGCTCGAGGGCGGGAGCGGCGGGCTGCTGGGGCTTATCGCGTGCGTTCTCGCCGCGGACGCGGGCCAGCGCGGCGGCGAGTCGTTCGGGCTCGATGGGTTTGAGCAGATAATCGAGCGCGTTGACCTGGAACGCGCGCACGGCGTGCTGGTCGTAAGCCGTCGTGAAGATCACCTGCGGCGTGTGGTCGAGTTTCTCCAGCAGGTCGAACCCGGTGCCGCCCGGCATCTGGATGTCGAGCAACAGCAGCTCTGGCGCGAGGTTCTCAATCTGCGGCAGAGCGTCGTCCACGTTGCCCGCTTCGGCGACGATCTCGAATTCCGGGTGCTCGCCCAGGAGCCGGCGCAGCTCGCGCCGCGCCAGCGGCTCGTCATCCACGATCACCGTGCGCAGGCGCTCCCTCATGCCAGCTCCGCAATGCTCTTGCTTGGAATGACGATACGCATCAGCGCGCCCCCCGGCTCGTCCAGGTCCAGATGCAGCTGCGCGGCCGAGCCGAACAGCAGCCGCAGGCGCTCGGCGGAGTTGCGCAGCCCCACGCCCTCCCCCTTCCCGGTGGCCGGCGGGACCGACACCGGCCGCGGATTGCGAATTTCGAGGATCAGGCCGGGCTTTTCGATCCGCGCATCGATGTGCAGCACGCCGCCGTCCTTGAGCTGGGCGATGCCGTGCTTGATCGCGTTCTCGACGACCGTCTGCAGCAGCATGACGGGAATGCGAACGGCGCGCGCATCCTCGGAGATGTTGCGTTCGATGCGCAGGCGCTCGTCCAGGCGCAGCGATTCGAGCGCGAGATAGTCGTCGACGATCTCGAGCTCCTGGTCCAGGGAGACGAGCTGATCTTCCTGATCCGGCGACAACGTGTAGCGCAGCGTGCGCGAGAGCTGCGTGACGGCCTTCTGCGCGCGCGCGGGGTCGATCGCGATCAGGGCTCGCACGGTGTTGAGGGCGTTGAAGAGGAAGTGTGGATTGAGTTGGGACTTGAGCGCGCGCAGCTCGGCGGCGTGCAGCGCCCGTGCCAGCTCCGACTGGCGCAGCTCGGCTTCACGCCGCCGCCGGCCGCTGAGGATCACGAAATACACGACGCACCACAGCACGATGGTCAGGGTCCAGTTGAAGCCTTCGTGCGCCAGGTCCCACGGCGTGGACACTTCGAAACCGTTGAGCTCCTCGCTGGGCTCGCGCAGCGCCGAGATCGACAGGAAGTGGTTCAGCACTCCCAGCGGCACACCAACGATCAGGCTCGCGACCCCGATCCGGGGAGCGAGCGGACCGGCTCGCAAGGTGTCCCACCGCTTCGCGCGCATGTAGGCGCGCAGTAAGTGCGTCAGCAGGACCGCCGCGCCATTCAGCACGACCACTTCGACCGCAACGCGCAGGGGCTCGAGCTTCAGGTAGAACGTCGCGGCATACCATTGCGCCGCGGCGAGCGCGCCCCATCCGCCCAGCTGCAGCAGCCAGTAGTTGCGATTCTTGCTCATCGAAGGCAGAGGTTAGGCGCGCAGGGGCGCAAGGTCACGAAACGCTGGCGAACGGCCAAAACCCCGGCGCGAACGGCCGAAAAAGGGGACATTCACATTATTGGCAAAGGGGACAGTCCCCTTTGCCAATAATGTGAATGTCCCCTTTTCAGCCGGCCGAGTGGCGGGCGAAACGCAGCTCCAGGTGCTTGCGCACGTCGGGCCATTCGGTCGCCAGGATGCTGTACATGACGCTGTCGCGCACCGAGCCGTCGCGCCGCGGCCAGTGGTGGCGGATCACGCCGTCCTTTTTCGCGCCGAGCGCCTCGATCGCCCTCTGCGAGGCGAAATTGAAATTGTCGGTGCGCAGACCCACGACCTTGCAACCCAGCGTGTCGAAGGCATGCGACAGCAGCAACAGCTTGCACAACGTATTCACCGCCGTGCGCTGGCGGCTCTTCGAGTACCACGTGTACCCGATCTCGACCCGATCGATCGCGGGCATGATGTCGTGGTAGCGAGTGCTGCCCACGATGCGTCCGCTCACGCCTTCGCGCACGACCCAGGGAAGCTGATGGCCCTGCTCCTGCGCCTTCAGCGCATCCTCGATGTACGCCTTGCTCGCTTCGGGCGCCGGCACGGCGGTGAACCACAGTTTCCAGAGCTCTCCGTCCTTGGCAGCCGCCATGAGGCCGGGAAGGTGTTCGTGCCCCATGGGCTCGAGGCGGATGCCGTCGCGCTCCAGCACGACGGGATGCAGATGGATCACTGATCGCCCTCCGGAAGCGACCGCCGCGGCCGCGCGTGAAGATATTAACTTTTTCCGGTCACTGGCGGCGTGGTTCTCCGCGCGCTTTGAGCCAGGCCGCGCGCGCCAAGCCGGACAGGAGCAACAGCAGCATCAGGGCGATCGAGGTGAAACCCGTGGCGAGCTTCGCGGTGGTCGATACGCCTGCGAGACCGCCGAACAGCGAAGGTGCGTCGGGCGAGATAGTGAGCGCGAGCGTCAGACAAAGATTCTCGATGAGATCGCTCGCACCGCTGATCAGGGGCAGCGCGATGAGCCAGCGCAACGGTGTGTGCTGGGCGCGGAGCAGGCGCAGCGCAAATCCCATCAGCGCGGCGATCGAAGTGCCGAACAGCACGGCGTTCGGCACGTCGACAGCGTAGAACGCCAGCGCGTCCGCGCGCAGCGACGGGTCGAAAGAGGCAAACACGCGCGCAACGTCCTCGGCGCCGTACGAGAACGTGGCTTGCAACTCCGTACCGCCCTGCGCAGCGTTGAGCCGCCCCCACCACGGCAGCACGTTGAGCGTGAGCACACCGTACACGATCGAGGCGACGGTGAGTGCCGCCACCCACTTTCCCTGCATGTGATCAGCGAAGTATCCGATCATCGGACCGCCCCGTCTTCCCCTGTTGCAGCGATTCTCCGCGCAAGCGCAGCGCAGCGCCACGGCCGTCCATCCCAGCATGAATACTTTTCATGGCACGGCCCGGTTGCCTGGCTGCCGTGCCGCCCTCAACATGCCCGCAAGGAGGACCGGATGGCCATTCAGGTTCGGGTGCTGGAGCAACTGGGCGAGCGTGAGATTGCGGGCCTCGGCGACGTGCTGATCGATTGCGTCGCGGGCGGCGCGTCGGTGAGTTTCATGCATCCCATGACACGCGCCACGGCCGACAACTTCTGGCGCAGCATGGCCGCGAGCGTGGCGCGCGGCGAACGCGTGGTGCTCGCCGCGGAGGACGAAACGGGCGCGATCGTGGGCACGGTGCAGGTGGTGTGGTCACGCGCCGAGAACCAGCCGCATCGCGGCGACGTCGCCAAGATGCTCGTACACCGTCGCGCGCGCCGACCCCGGCGC
>DASTQG010000204.1:0-4818 GCA_035761885.1 Steroidobacteraceae bacterium
GGAAAGCTGCTGCCGTCCGCGCACTGCACCGCGCGCACACGCGTGTCGCCGACGAACGCGCTGACCGTGGTGTTGCAGTGGATCGGCACGCCGTGCATGGCGTGTTCGGTGGCGTAGAAATCCGAGACCACCGGCGCGACCACGCGGTTCATCACGCGGTCGGCCATCTCGAGCACATGCACCTCGAGCCCGAGCTTGCGGCAGGTGGCGGCCACCTCCAGGCCGATGTATCCGCCTCCCACGACGATGAGTTTCGCCCCCGGCTTGCAATGGGCCCGGATCGCATCGACCTCGTCCGCGGTGCGCAGGTAGAAGATGCCCGCGAGGTCCGATCCCGGCGCATTCAGCCGCCGCGGTTCGCTGCCGGTTGCGAGCAGCAGCGCGTCGTATTCGAGAGTCGAGCCGTCAGTGAGGGTGAGGCGCGAGCGCGAGCAGTCGAGCGACTGCGCGCGGGCGCCCAGTCGCAGCTCGATGCGATTCTGCTCGTAGAACGAGTCTGATTTGATCAGGCCGCGTTCCAGCGTCTGCTCGCCCGCGAGAAATTTCTTGGACAGCGGCGGGCGCTGGTAGGGCAGGTGCGGCTCGCCGCCGACCAGCACGATTCGTCCCTGGTGCCCGTCGCGGCGCAACTGCTCGGCTGCTGCGGCGCCGGCATGTCCCGCCCCCACGATGACAACGCTGGTCGCTGCGCTCGAGGCGCTGCCGGTTGCATTGCTTTCGGGCAAGGTCGATCTCGCGTGGCTGACGGTGCTCGAATGGATGCACTTGAGCGTAACGCAATCGCGGCCGCCATGGGGAAGAACACCGCCGGGATGAGAACGCCGCTGCAGAATTCCGGCGTCGCTGGCGGCGCGCTCGCGCTCGCGTTGACGCCAATTTTACCCGCCGTGCTCTGCGCGCCATTAGGGGTTTCCCCGTTCCGCGTTCGACAGCATGTGGATCTCGAGCAGTTCCACCGGCCGATGTCGTTGCCCGTCGGAAATGATGCGGGCGGGATTGCTTGTCGCTATTCTCGCGGTGCTCGTGATCACGCGGGTGGCGCAAGACGGCACCGCACCTCGCCTGCACCACCCTGAGGCAGGCGCCGCGCGCAGGTGCGCCAGGCTGGTGCGGCGCGGGCAGACACTGGGCAGCGCGCTGAAGCCAAGCCACTGATTGGGAAGCCGGCGAGTCACGGCACGGAACCTGCAACGGCGCTCGTATTCGGCACCTGGGAGCTGCAAGCGATGAAACTGATCACTGCGATCATCAAGCCCTTCAAGCTCGATGACGTGCGCGCCGCGTTGTCGGACATCGGCATCTCCGGCATGACGGTGACCGAGGTGAAGGGCTTCGGGCGCCAGCGTGGTCACACCGAGCTCTACCGCGGCGCCGAGTATGTCGTGGACTTCGTGCCCAAGACGCGCATCGAGGTTGGCGTGCGCGAGGAGCTGGTCGACCAGGTGATCGAGGCGATCACCAGCGCCGCGCGCACCGGCAAGGTGGGCGATGGCAAGATTTTCGTCTCCCACATCGAGCGCGCGCTGCGCATTCGCACCGGCGAAAGCGACGACGCGGCGCTGTAAAGCGTCCGCCGCGCGGGTATCCTGCGGCGCATGGACCCCGCTGAGAACCCCACCGACAATCCCGCTGAGGACCCCGCTGAGGACAACAGCGGCCAGAAGCTCCGGCAGGCCGCCGACAAGCTCCGTCTCGACACGGCGCGGCGGCACATTTTCCTGTGCGTCGGCGGCTCGTGCGCGCCACCCGACCGGCAGGCCGAGTCCTGGGCATTCCTCAAGCGCCGCATGCGCGAGCTGGGCCTCGTGGACGTTCCTGGCGGAGCGCTGCGTACGAAGGCCGACTGCCTGCGCATCTGCACCGAAGGTCCCATCGCGGTCGTGTACCCCGATGGAGTCTGGTATCGGCACTGCACGCCCGAGAACCTCGAGCGCATCCTGCAAGAGCACATCATCGGCGGGCGCGCCGTGAGCGATCTCATGTTCGCGCACAATCCGCTCGTTGCCGCGGCGCCGCCGCAATAACCCGCCCCGCAGCTGCCATGCCGTGCGGCTCGTCCCGCGGGCCCGGGCAGGGGTTCTGCTAGACTCGCGCGCGTTTCGATACTCCGCGAGGCAACGTCGCGATGACCAAAGCCATCCGCATCCACCAGCACGGCGGTCCCGAAGTGATGCGCTGGGAAGACGTCGAGGTCGGCGATCCCGGCCCCGGCGAGGCGCGCGTGCGGCATACGGCGATCGGCCTGAATTTCATCGACGTCTATGACCGCACTGGTCTGTACCCCGTGCAATTGCCGAGCGGCCTCGGGCGTGAGGCGGCCGGCGTGGTCGAAGCGGTGGGCAAGAAGGTGCGCGGCCTGAAGGTGGGCGACCGCGTTGCCTACACGTTTCCGTTTCCTGGCGCCTACGCCGAACAGCGCATCTGCCCGGCCGAGCGCCTGGTTCGCATCCCGAAGGGCATCACCGACCCGCAGGCCGCGGCGGTGATGCTGAAAGGTCTCACGGCGTGGTACCTGGTGCGTCGCACCTATCCGGTGAAGCGCGGCGATACGGTGCTGGTGCATGCGGCGGTCGGCGGGGTGGGCATCCTCGTCAGCCAGTGGGCCCGCCATCTCGGCGCGCGCGTCATCGGTGTCGTCGGCAACGAGCAGAAGGCGGCGCTGGCGAAGAAAAACGGCTGCCATCACGTACTCATCGGCCACGACGACCTGGGCACGCGCGTCAAGGCATTGACCAAAGGGGAAGGCGTGCACGTGGTCTACGATTCCGTCGGCAAGGATACTTTCTTTCCTTCGCTCGACGCGCTGCGCCCGCTCGGCATGATGGTCACGTTCGGCAACGCCTCGGGTCCCGTGCCGGCCGTCGTGCCGCTCGAGCTCAGTCGCCGCGGCTCGCTGTTCCTGACGCGGCCCACGCTGTTCCACTACACGGCGACGCGCGAGGCACTGCAGAAGGCAGCCCGCGAGCTGTTCCGCGTGATCAAGCGCAAGGCCGTGCGCATCCACATCGGGCAGAGCTATCCGCTGCGAGACGTCGCGGCCGCCCATCGCGACCTGGAAGCGCGGCGCACCACGGGCTCCACGGTTCTCATTCCTTAAGGCCCCTCGCGAGCACGTGGGACCGGTGCAGGGGTTCCCCAGCTTGCGCGCCTTCGCGCTGCTTCTTTGCTGCGTGAGCGCCGCCGCGCAGGAGGCCGCGCCGCCCGCGTCCGCGCCGCCGATCCCGACTCCGCCCGAACTGGAAGCGCACGGCGCGGTGATCGGGGAAATCCGTTTCGAGAACCAGGACATCTTCGACGAGAGCGACCCGCGCGAGAACTACGCCCTTTATCGGCTCGCGAACGATCTGCACATCAAGTCGCGCGAGTCGACGTTGCGGGCGCAGCTCCTGTTCAAGGAGGGCGATCCGTACTCCTGGCGGCTGATCCGCGAGACCGAGCGCAACATGCGCCGCCTCGATTACCTCTTCGACGTGCAGATCCGCACGGTGAGCTTCGACGGCAGTCGCGTGGGAATCGTGGTGGCGACGCGCGACGTCTGGTCGCTGCAGCCGGGGTTCACCTACTCGCGCAAAGGTGGACAGGACCGCTCGGGTTTCTCGCTGGAAGAGGAGAACCTGTTCGGCTACGGCAAGAACCTCATCGTGGGCCGCAGCCGCGACGAGGAACGCAAGTCCACCACGCTCGCGTGGCGCGATCCGAACGTGTGGGGCTCGCGCTGGCGCGACGCGCTCAGCTACGCCGACAGCGACGATGGCCACCTGTACGCCGCCGACTTCGATCGCCCCTTCTTCTCCCTCGATACGCGCTGGAGCGCGGGGTTCGGCGGGCTGGATCAGCGGCGCGTGGATCCGCGTTACGACCTGGGCGAAGTAGTGGATGAGTTCCGGCACGAGGTCGAGTACTTCGACGCGCGCGGCGGCATCTCCCCGGGCCTGGTGGATGGATGGACGCGGCGCTGGGTCGCAGGCTACCGCTACGACCGGCAGCGGTTCGCTGTCGAGCCCGGCCGCCTGCCGCCGATCTCGTTGCCCCCGGATCGCACCCTGAGCTACCCGTGGGTCGGATTGCACCTGATCGAGGACGAGTACACGGAGACCGTGAACTTCAACCAGATCGGCCGCACGGAGGACGTCTACTACGGCACGTCCTACCGCTTCGAACTGGGCTACTCCGCCGAATCGTTCGGTGCGACGAACAACTCGGCCCTGTTCAGCACCTCGGCGGGCACCGGCGTCAGGTGGGGCGATGACGGGCAGTACTCGTTGTTCCTCAACGGCGGCGCATCGGGACGCGTGCGTGCCGGCGCCATCGAGGACGGTCTCTTCGGCGGGACGGTGCGTTACTACTGGCGCTGGGACCCCAAGCGCGTGCTGTACGCGAGCCTCGACGGCATCGCCACCGACAATCTGGATCCGGAAGATCAGATCCTGATGGGAGGCGACTCGGATCTGCGCGGCTACCCGTTCGCCTATCAGGCGGGCACCAGCCGCATGCAGTTCACCGTGGAGCAGCGTTTCTACACGGACTGGTTCCCGTTGCGCCTGTTCAACGTCGGCGGCGCCGTGTTCTTCGACGCCGGGCGCGTGTGGGGGCGGGGTATCGGCGGGACGGAACCGCGCGGCTGGCTCAAGAATGCGGGGTTCGGGCTGCGCCTGGGCAATGCGCGCTCCGGCTTCGGCAGCGTGATCCACCTCGACGTCGCCTTCGCGCTCGATGCGGACGAGACCATCGACGAGGTGCAGTTCATCGTCGAGACCAAGCGCAGCTTCTAGACGGTGCCGGGGTTGCCTTATTGGCGAATTCTAAAATACCGCCAAT
>DASTQG010000205.1:0-5299 GCA_035761885.1 Steroidobacteraceae bacterium
ACTCTCGGTCACGCCGTACGGACATCCGATCCTGCCGCTGGTGATCGATTTCCAGGCCGCGCGCGAAGCGGCCTCCACGATCGATCTGCCGTCCGAGCGCGCCTATCCGGGCGGTGACGATCGTGCGCGCTGGCACGTCGCGCGCGCAGTGCAGGTTTTCACCCAGTACTTCGGCGTGCGGCCGCAGGGCTGCTGGCCTTCGGAAGGTTCCGTGAGCGCGCCGACGCTCGGGCTGCTGGAGGAATTCGGTTTCGAGTGGGCGGCGAGCGGCGAAGCCGTGCTGCGGCACAGCCTCACGGCGTCCGGCGCCTGGGAAGGCGAGCGGCAGATCGAATCGCTGCATCGCCCGTACTCGTTGCCGGGCGGCGAGCTGCGTTGTTTCTTCCGCAGCGACGCGCTCTCGGACCTCATCGGGTTCACGTATTCCAAGTGGCACGGCGACGATGCCGCCGCGAACCTCGTGCAACATCTCGAGCATCTCGCGCAGTCGCTCGGCGAGCACGCGGGCGAGCGCGTCGTTGCGATCGTCCTCGACGGCGAGAACGCGTGGGAGTACTTCCCGTTCAACGCGTACTACTTCCTGAAGGCGATGTACGAACGCCTCAGCGAGCATCCGCGCCTGCGCCTGACGACGTTCTCGCGCTGCATCGCCGAGGGCATCCGCCCGCGCGAGCTGCCGCGGCTCGTGGCAGGGAGCTGGGTGTACGGCAACTTCGCGACGTGGATCGGGCATCCCGCCAAGAATCGCGCCTGGGATCTGCTGTGCGAGGCGAAGCACGCCTTCGACCGCGTGGTCGTGGAAGGTGCGCTCGACGAGGACGCGCAGCGCGCGGCCGAGCGCCAGCTCGCCGTCTGCGAAGGCTCGGACTGGTGCTGGTGGTTCGGCGATGACAACCCCGCGGAGGCGGTGTCCCAGTTCGATGCGCTCTACCGTCGACACCTCAAGAACCTTTACCACCTGCTCGGCGAGGAGCCACCGGCCGCGCTCGACCTGCAGATCGCGCACGGCCACGGCGCTCCCGAGCACGGCGGCGTGATGAAACGCAGCGCCTGACGTGGAAGGCGCGACGGGCGGTGCCGGGTTTGCGGTATTTGCGTTATTGCTGTACGTGATCGACAAGGCGTCGGCTTATCCATGCACGCAATACCGCAAATAACGCAAACCCGGCACCGAGCTTCCGGCGTCCTCCTGCACCTCACCTCGCTTCCCGGTGCGCGGGAGCGCGGCGCGCTGGGCGGCGCCGCGAGGCGCTGGATCGACCTCATCGCCGATGCGGGCTTCACGCTGTGGCAGACGTTGCCCGTGAATCCGCCCGGCGACGACGGCTCGCCCTATTTCTCGCGCTCCGCCCACGCCGGCGACGTGGGTTTGATCGACCTCGACGATCTGCAGCTGCGCGGCTGGATCGCGCCCGACGCGCGCGCGCACGAGGGCGAGACGCTCGACTCCATGCGCAAGCGCAAGCTGCTCGAAGCGCTCATCGGCTTCGAGAACCGGGCGAACGAGTTCGAGCGCGCGCAGTTCGACGACTTCCTCGACACGCATCGCGACTGGCTCGGCAACGACGCGCTGTTTCTCGCGCTGCGGGCGGAGCACCAGGGAGCGCCGTGGTGGCAATGGCGCGCCGACCTGCGCGATCGCAAGGCAGCGGCGCTCGCCGACGCGCGCGAGCGCCATCACCCCGTGATCGAGCAGTTCGTGTTCGAGCAGTTCCTGTTCCATCTGCAGTGGCAGTCGCTGCGCGCCTACGCCCATGCGCGCGGCGTGCGCCTGTTCGGCGACATCCCCATCTACGTCGCGCACGACAGCGTGGAAGTGTGGGCGCACCGCGAGAATTTCCTCCTGCAGGCCGACGGCATGCCGGGCGCGGTCGCGGGCGTTCCGCCGGATTATTTCTCGCAGGACGGGCAGAAGTGGGGCAACCCGCTCTACGACTGGGCGCGGCTGAAGGCGGACGGCTTCGCGTGGTGGGACGCACGCATCCGCACGCAACTCGAGCGCTTCGACCTGCTGCGCATCGATCATTTCCGCGGCCTCGAGTCCTACTGGGAGATTCCCGCATCGGCGAGCACGGCGCGCGAAGGCGCGTGGCGGCCCGCCGAAGGCGCTGCGCTGCTCGAGCATCTGCGCGCCGTGCTGCAGGGTCTGCCGCTCGTTGCCGAGGACCTGGGCGTGATCACGCCCGAAGTCGCCGCTCTGCGCGATCGCTTCGAGCTGCCGGGCATGCGCATCCTGCAGTTCGCCTTCGACGGCTCCGCCGCGAATGCCTACCTGCCGCACAATCACGCGCCGAATTGCATCGTCTACACGGGCACGCACGACAACGACACCACGCTCGGCTGGTATTTCTCGCTCGATGCCAGGGCGCGGGCGCACGTGGATGCCTATTTCCAGGGCGCCGCGCAGCCCGAGGCCACCATTCGCGCCGCGCTGGGCTCGGTCGCGCGGCTCGCGGTGATTCCATTGCAGGACCTGCTCGCGCTCGGGCGCGAGGCGCGGATGAACACGCCGGCGACCACGAGCGGCAACTGGACCTGGCGCTTCGACTGGGACCAGGTCCCGCCGGATTTCGTCCCGCGCTGGCGCGGACTCAATGCGCTGTACGGCCGGGCTTGATTTGCGCGCTCGCTGGGCCGAACAATGTCTGCACGTGCCCGCCCGGGCCACCGTTCAACGGAGCGATCGAATGCGATGGATCGTCCTCGCCGGCGCCTTGTTCTTCACCGCGTGCAGCGCGCTCGCGCCGCAGCTCGAGGCCCCCAACCTCAGCGTCGTGGGCATGGAGCTGCTCGAAAGCGACATCTTCCAGCAGCGCGTGAAACTCAAGCTGCGCGTGCAGAATCCGAATGACCGCGAGCTGCCGGTCAAGGGCGTGAGCACGCAGGTCGAGCTGAACGGCGAGGAGTTCGCGACCGGGGTCTCGAGCGCCCAGTTCACGGTGCCCGCGCTCGGCGAGTCGGAGTTCGACATGATCATCACCGCGAACATGGCGGGCATGCTCGTGCAGGTGCTGGGGCGCAAAGGCGGCAAAGACCTCGACCCGATCGAGTACCGCGTGAAGGGCAAGGTGAGCCTCGCCTCGGGGCTGCTGCGCTCGATCCCGTTCGACGAGAAGGGAACCCTGAAACTGGAGTGAACGGTCGGATCTTCTCAGCGCAGCGGCATCAATAAAAGGGGACATTCACATTTTTCGCGCGGCATGAAGTTGCGCGAAAATGTGAATGTCCCCTTTTCAGTGCGCGTGCACGCGCACGGTCTCCCCGATCGTGTTCATGATGTGACGCAGGTGGTCGTAGTCCGGATGGCGCACGCGCATCCACGCGTTCGCCATGTAGCCCGCCTCGATCGGCTGCGTCGGCGTGCCGGGATCGGGCAGGTGCGCCGCCACGATCGACTCGCCGTACTCGCGCGCGATGCGCTCCACGCCCTCGTAGCCGGCGATGCGGCCGTCGCGGTCGGGACGCAGCGCGATCATGCCCGCGGCGTAGCGGCGTGAGGGCATCTGGCCGATCCGGCCGTGCACCAGCGCCATCGCCCACTCGCGATAGATGTCGAACTCGTTGCCCGCGCAGTACACGTCCCACTGTCCCACGCCCGGCGGCCGGCATCCGATCTCGGAGAACTTCAGGCCCTTGGGTCCGAAGAACCACTCCATGTGCGTCGCCGACGTGCCGATGCCGAGCGCCTTGATCACGCGGCGCGCCAGCTGCTTCACCTCGTCGTAGCCGGACGCGTCGATGCGGTTGGTCGAGACGATCTGCGGCGAGATCCAGCGCTCGCGCATCGCTTCCAGCACGTTCGGGTAGTAGTGGCTGACGAACTCGTGCGCCACCTCGCCGCGGATCGCGATCGTGTCGAGAAAGCCCTCGTGCCCTTCGATGAACTCCTCGATCGCGATCGATTCGCCGCGGTCCACCGCGAACTCGCGGATGGCCCGCTCCAGGCCCGCATCGTCGTCGACGCGCATCGTGCCCGAGGCGCCGGCGCCCGCGCGCGGCTTGAAGATCAGCGGGAATCCGACGGCGGCCGCGAAGGCGCGCGCCTGCTGGGGGGATTCCGCGCTCGTGGACTGCGCGCACGGAATGCCGGCCTCGCGCAGCGCCTGCTTCATGCTCGGCTTGTCGCGGCACAGCCAGGCGGTGCGCACGCTCGTGCCGGGAATTCCGGAGGCCTCGCGCACCTTGGCCGTGGGCATGATGTGCGCCTCGACCGTGGCCTCGATGCGATCCACCCACACGCGCTTCTGGATGCGCCGCACCGCTTCGAGCAGCGAAGGCTCGTGCACCACCGAGCGCACCTGTTCGTAGTCGGCCAGCCAATGCTTGAGCTCGCCGTCCAGGTACTCGAGCGGCCGCTCGCCGATGCCGATGACGCGCGCGCCCACCGCGTGCAGACCGCGCACGAATTCGCGCTGGTTATAGGGGAAGGCCGGTTCCACGAAGATGACGTTCATGGCGACACCAATCGCTCATAGAGGTCCACATAATGCGCGCCCTGGCGCTCCCAGGAGAAATCCTGCGCCATGCCGTTCAGCATCATGCGCGTCCACAGCGCCCGGTTGCGATGCAGCTGGAGTGCCGTTTCGATGGCCCAGGCGATCGCGGTCGGGTTGAAATCGTCGAACACGATGCCCGTGCCCTGGCCGGTGTCGGGATCGAACAGCTGCACCGAATCCGCCAGGCCTCCGGTGCGCCGCACGATCGGCACGGTGCCGTACTTCAGGCTGTACATCTGGTTCAACCCGCAGGGCTCGTAGAGCGAGGGCATCAGGAACATGTCGCTCGCGGCCTCGATCAGGTGTGCCAGCTCGTCGTGGTAGCCCCGGTGGTAGACCACGCGCTGCGGGAAGCGTTGCTGCAGTCGCGCCAGGAACTCCTCGTAGCGCGCCTCGCCGCTGCCGAGCGCCACCAGCGCGAGATCGCGCCTGGCGAGGATCATGGGCAGGACGTCGAACAGCAGGTCGAAGCCCTTCTGCACGGTCAGGCGGCTCACGAGCCCCAGGAGCGCCGTCCGCTTGCCGACTTTCATGCGCAGCATCCTGACCAGGTGCTGGCGCGTCTTCTCCTTGCCGCTCAGGTCCTGGGGCGAGAAGTGGAAGGGCACGTGCCTGTCGGTGGCGGGATTCCACTCGGCATAGTCCACGCCGTTGAGGATTCCGATCAGCGCGCCGCCGCGCGCGCGCAGCGTGTCCTGCAGGCCCATCCCGTACTGCTCGGTGCAGATCTCGCGGGCGTAGGTCGGGCTGACGGTGGTGATCGCGTCCGCGTACAGCACGCCATGCTTGAGCGAATTGATGCG
>DASTQG010000206.1:0-3718 GCA_035761885.1 Steroidobacteraceae bacterium
AGCGGCATCGATCAGAACGGACGGCCGAGGAAGAGATAGAAAGCCGTGTCGCCTTCGTCGTCCATGCCGGCCGCGAGGTAGAGCGGCCCAAAGAACGTATCGAGACCCAGGAACAGGCTGCCGTCCTTGCGCGCGGACTCGAACGACGCCTCCTCGCGGGTGGCCCACACGTTGCCGACCTCGAGCGAGGCGCCGAGGTACGCCGCCACGTTGAGGAAGCCCGGGCCGGGCCGGCCGATCTGGCGGTAGTACACCATCCGCGCGATACCGAAGTGCGGGCCGGCGAGTGAATCCTCACGCAGGCCGGACAGCTGCAGGAAGCCACCGAGCGTGTAGAAGTCCTGCACCGCCGCTTCGCCATCGACCGTCGATCCGCCCGACACCCAGCCGAGCACCGTGTGCTTGCCCCAGGAACGCGCGACCAGCCAATCGAGCGTGAGCAGATCCGTGCTCGCATCGGCTCCAAGGCTCTCGCGCGGGGCATTCCACTGCAGCGCGAACGTGCCGCCGCTGCGCGGGAAGTTCACGTTGTCGAGCTTGTCATAGGAGAAGCGCGCGAACATCTCGCCGATGTCGAAGCGCTCCTCCGGCAGGCTCGGATCGCCGATCCGCAGCCGCGTGCGGCCCTCGCCGCGGCGCAGGCCGGTGCGCAGCTCGCCCCAGTTGCCGAACTCCTTGCCGAAATCCAGGCCGACCTGCCCCGCGCGTACGCGGTACTCCGCGATGCGCTGCTGGTCCTCCAGGACCTGGAAGTTGCGGATCTGGAACTCGATCTGCGGTGACAGGAAGTAGCGCGAGCCGTAGTTGAGCGGCTGGTAGAACTCGGTGAAGAACAGCGGGTTCTCGCCCGCCTGCAGATCGGTGAGCCACTCGCCGCCGAGCTGGTTGATCTCGGTGACGATGAAGCGCGCCGCGGCGTTGAAACTGTTGTTGCCTTCGAAATCGTCCTGCAGGTTCAGGCCGAAGCGCACGTAGTTCGGACCCCAGGACTTGCGGCGCGCCGCGATCTCCAGCCCGGAGAGATCGCCCTCGCGCACCACGCGGTAGTCGACCGTCTCGAAGTAGTCCAGGCCGTAGACCTGCTGGATGCTGTCCTCCAGGCGCTCGAGGTCGAGGGGTTGGCCGACGAACGGCGAGAAGGCGGCCTCGATGGTCTTCTCATAACGGCTCGAGCGCTCCTCCGCACGCACGAAATCGATGCGCGGCGGCTGCACGTCGCGCCGGCGCCGCTGCTCGACGTGCTGTGCGTAGGCCGGCGCATCGAGTGCCAGTGCCGCGAGGCGCGGCTCGAGCTCGCGCGCCGCGAGCTCGCCCAGGCGCGTGGAATCGTTCACGCGCCTGAAGTCCACCGACGAGGTCTGCCCGAGCGGAGGCTCGATGACGATGTCGTGCGCCGCGAGCGTGGCGAGCTGACGCTCCGCCTCGCGGCGAACCATGATCGCGAGCGCCTGGTTCGACACTTCCAGGGCGGTCTGCAGCTCATCGCGCGGCAGCAGCGGGAAGCTCACGTCGACCACGATGAGCACGTCCACCTGCATCGATCGCGCCACGTCGATGGGCAGGTTCTGCGCGATGCCGCCGTCGATCAGCATGCGGTCGTCGAGCGTCACCGGCGAGAACACGCCCGGCGCCGACATGCTCGCGCGCATTGCGGTGGCGAGATCGCCGTGGTCGAGCACCACCGCCTTGCCCGTTTCGAGGTCGGTGGCAACCGCGCGATAGGGAATCGGCAGCTCGTCGAAACTGCCCACCGCGCCCACGTGAAAGGTGAGGCCGCGCAGGGTCTGCGTGAGCTTCTGACCCTGGATGAAACCCTTCGGCAGTATGAATTCGCCGTCCTTGAGCCCGAGCGGAAAGCGCACCAGGAACGTCTGGTCGTCCTGCTTGCGCCTGAAGTTCATTTCCTGGCGCGCGGTGCGATCCGTGAACGCGTCCTGCCAGTTGATCGAGCGGAACGCCTCTTCGATCTCGCGCGCCGACAGGCCCGAGGCGTAGAGGCCGCCGACGATGGCGCCCATGCTCGTGCCTGCGATGGCATCGATCGGGACTCGCAGCTCTTCCAGCACCTTCAGTACGCCGATGTGAGCGGCACCGCGAGCGCCGCCGCCACTCAGCACCAGCCCGATCCGCGGCCTGCCAACGACCTGCGGAAGCGAGGGTGGTGGAACGGAAGCGTCCGCGGCTGCAAGAGCGAGCTGCTCCGGCGGTGCGGTGGAATCTGTCGGGTTGTCCGCCTGTGCGCCCGCCAGCGCGGGCACCAGCCACAACAACATCGACCACCGCGAGAGCGTGCGAAGGAATGCGTCGTACGGTTGGGGCATCGAGGGGAACGTTCTCTTTCTCCGGGAATGGTACCACGCGTAAGATGGCACGGACGCCATGCACCCTCGCACCCGCCCGCTGCTGTTGCCCACGATCTGGCCCGCGATCTGCTTTCTCACGCTTCCGGTGCTCGCCCAGGAAGCGGGCGACTGGCCCACGTACGGCGGCGACGACTTCGGCCAGCGCTACTCGGGGCTCGCGCAGATCGATCGCGACAACGTGACGGGGCTGGAGATCGTGTGGGAATACCATACGGGCGAGCGCGGCGAGGGCTTCGCCGCCGCCGAGAAGCTCTCCTTCGAGGCGACGCCGATCCTTCTCGGCGAAACGCTCTACCTGAGCACGCCGACCAACATAGTCATCGCCATCGACGCCGCGAGTGGCAAGGAACGCTGGCGTCACGATCCGAAAGTCGATCGCACCAAATCCTATTCGGAAGCAGCCTCGCGCGGTGTCAGCGCCTGGCGCGACACCTATCCCAAGGCGATCGGACCGTGCAGCCAGCGCATCTTCCACGGCACGCTCGATGCGCGCCTGCTGGCGCTCGATGCGCGCAACGGCGAGCCGTGCATCGGCTTCGGTCGCGGCGGAGTCGTTGACCTCACCGCCGGGATCCAGATCCGCGATCCCGAGGACTACCTCGTCACTTCCCCGCCCGCGATCTACAAGGACCTGGTGATCGTCGGTTCCGCGATCGGCGACAACCGCGCCATCGACGTGGAGCGCGGCACGGTGCGCGCCTACGATGCGCGCAACGGCCAGCTGCGCTGGAGCTGGAACGCGGTGCCGCTGAATCCCGCGGATCCGGCGTACAAGGACTGGAGCGCGCAGGCCGCCAGCCGCACGGGCGCGGCCAATGCCTGGTCGATCCTGTCCGTGGACCCGGCGCGCGGACTGGTGTTCGTGCCCACGGGCTCGGCGAGCCCCGACTTCTTCGGCGGGGAGCGGCTGGGCTCGAACCGCTACGCCAATTCCCTCGTGGCCCTGGAGGGCGCGACCGGCAAGGTCGTGTGGCATCGGCAACTGGTGCATCACGATCTGTGGGACTACGACCTGGCCGCGCAGCCGGTGCTGGTGGAGCTGGAACGCGAGGGCAAGAACGTCGCGGCGGTCGTGCAGGCCACGAAGATGGGGCTGCTGTTCGTGTTCGATCGCGAGACCGGCGCGCCCATCTTCGACATCGAAGAGCGGCCGGTGCCGAAGTCGACCATTCCCGGCGAACAGGCCGCGCTCACGCAGCCCTTTCCGGTTGCGCCACCGCCGCTCGTGCACCAGGGGCGCGTGCGGCCCGAAGATGCATGGGGTCTCACCATCTGGGATCGCAGTCGCTGCCGTGAGCGCATCCGGGGCTTGCGCTCGGAAGGAATCTACACACCGCCGAGCCTCGAGGGCACGC
>DASTQG010000207.1:0-7463 GCA_035761885.1 Steroidobacteraceae bacterium
GTCACGATCCGCGGCCAGCGCTACATTCGTACGCTCGCCAACGGCTCGGCTTCCTCGGTGTACCTGGCCGAGAGCGAGCGCGCGGGAGAGCTGGTGGCCCTCAAGGTGCTGAGCGCCGTCCCCGACGTCGCCGAGGGCAAGAACACGTTCGACCGCTTCCTGCAGGAATACGAGGTGGTGGCGAAGGTGCAGCATCCGAACGTCGTGCGCATCTTCGACCTGGGCGTTGCGGACGATCACGCCTACATCGCGATGGAGTACTTCGCCGCCGGCGACCTGCGCCAACGCATGAGGCGGCCGATCGATCCGGACATCGCCGTCGACTACCTGCGCCAGATCGCCGCCGCTCTGGAGGGCATCCATGCGGTGGGCGTCCTGCACCGCGACCTCAAGCCCGGCAACGTGATGCTGCGCGCCGACGGCACGCTCGCGCTGATCGACTTCGGGCTCGCCAAGCAGCTCGAACTGGACGCTGCGATCACGGCGACCGGCGAGATCTTCGGCACGCCGTACTACATGAGCCCGGAGCAGGGTCACGGCGCGGAAACGGACGAGCGCAGCGACCTCTACAGCGTGGGCGTGATCCTGTTCGAGATGCTGGCGGGGCGAAAGCCGTACCTGGCCGAAACACCGATGCAGGTGATCTACAAGCACAGCCACGCACCGCTCCCCGAGCTCCCTTCCGCACTGGCGCATCTGCAGCCGCTCGCGCACCGACTGCTTGCGAAAGATCCCCGCGAGCGTTTCCAGACCGCCGCGGAATTGCGCGAGGCCGCCGAGAACATCCTCGTGGAGCTGAGGCGCTGAAAAGGGACAATCGTTATCGAGATGGGGCCGCGGCAGAAAGGAATATTGGCCCCTTTTGCTAGACTGCGGCGTGGTCAGGCTGCAAGAAGAACCCCAATGTCGCTGAGCACCCGTGTCGTCATCAGCCTGGCCGCCGGGCTCGGTCTCGGAATTCTGCTCGCCGCCCTGAACAAACCGACGCTGAGCGAGTTCGCCGCGAACCTCGAGCCGATCGGCACGCTGTGGCTCAACGCGCTGCGCATGACCGTCGTGCCGCTGGTCGTGGCGCTCCTCATCACGGGCGTGGCCTCCGCCTCCGAGACCGCCGGGACCGGCAAGCTCGCGGCGCGGTCACTGCTGGTCTTCATCGTGTTCCTGACAGGGGCCGCCACGATCTCGGCACTCGTGATGCCCGCGGCGCTTGCGGCCTGGCCGGTCGATCCCCAGGCAGCCGAGGCACTGCGCGCGGGCGCGACGAGTGCCACCGTCCGCATTCCCGAGCTGCCGCCACTGCGCGAATGGTTCGAGAACATCGTGCCCACCAACCCGTTCGGGGCGCTCGCCGAAGGAGCGATGCTGCCGCTGGTGGTGTTCTCGCTCCTGTTCGGATTCGCGGCCTCGCACATTGCGGCGCCACTGCGCGAAGCGCTGCTTTCGTTCCTGAACGCCGTGATCGAAACCATGTTCGTGCTGGTGCGCTGGATCCTCGTGGTCGCGCCGATCGGCATCTTCGTGCTCGCGCTGGGCGTGGGCCTGCGCGGCGGCATCGGCGCGGCCGGCGCGCTCGCGCACTACCTGCTGCTCCTGTGCGCGCTGTGCATATTCGTCACGCTGCTCTTCTATCCGCTCGCCGCGTTCGGCCTGCGCATCCCGCTGCGCCACTTCGCGCAGGCGCTGGCCCCGGCGCAGGTGGTCGCTTTCAGCACGCAGTCCTCGCTCGCCTCGCTCCCCGCGATGATCGAGCGCTCGAACTCGCACCTCAGGGTGCCGCCGCGCGTTACCGCGATCGTGCTGCCGCTCGCGGTCTCACTGTTCCGCGTGACCAGCCCGCCCATGAACCTGGCGATCGTGCTGTTCGTGGCGCACATCTACGGCGTGCCGATCGAGCTGCCGCAGCTCATCGCCGGCCTGGTGGTGGCGGTGATCACCAGCTTCGCGGTGGTGGGGCTGCCCGGGCAGGCCACGTTCTTCACGACCACGGTGCCGATCTCGCTGACCATGGGCGTGCCCATGGAATTGCTCGCGCTCCTGCTCGCGGTCGAAGTGATCCCGGACATCTTCCGCACCGTTGGCAACGTCACAGCCGACATGACCGTCAATGCGATGCTGGGACGAAACACGGCCGCGGAACCGGCGGCGGTGCGAGAGGGCGCGCAGTAGCGACGAGCTGGCCGTGCGCGCGAGCGAGATGCAATTGTTCGACCTGCTCCAATGCCCCACGCCGGGTGAGTGGCTGGACGCGGCGGTGCGGCGGCGCGCGGAGCTGCTCAACGATCACGCCAATTGCGAGAAGAAGGCGGCCTCCACGGCCCTCAGCCTGCTGTTCGCTTACGCGGAAGATCGCGTCATCACCGAGCGCATCTCGCGTCTCGCGCGCGAGGAGTTGCGTCACTTCGAGCAGGTGCAGCGGATGATGGTCACGCTGGGCGTGCCTTTCGCGCGCCTGAAACCCTCGCGCTACGCGGAAGGCTTGCGCAAGCACGTGCGGCTCGACGAGCCCGGCCGCCAGCTCGATCTCATGATCTGCGGCGCATTGATCGAGGCGCGTTCCTGCGAGCGCTTCGCGGCCCTCGTGCCGCTATTGGACGAGCCGCTGCGCTCTTTCTACGAGGGCCTGGCCGCGGCAGAAGCCAGGCATTTCACGCTGTACGTCGAGCTTGCCGAGCGGGCGGCCGGGACTGAGCGCGCCGCAGAGCTCGCCCGGCGGCAAGCCCTGCTCGCCGCCGCCGAGCGCGATCTGGTGACGAGTCCGGACCCGCAGTTCCGCTTTCACTCCGGCGTACCGGCCTAGCTTCGCCCTACGCGGCTAGTTCGTCTTCTTGTCCTTCTTCTTGAACAGGTCCGCGAGCTTTTTCGTTGCGTCCTGCAGGGGTGTTTGCGCCGGGCCGCCCTGGGCCTGTTTGGTCATCGGGTCGTAGCCCAGGCGCGCGACGCAGGCCCGGTACGTCGGGCCGGTGTTCTGGACCGGGGCCGGCGCGGAATCCGCGGGAGCGCTCGGTGCGAGGGCCGGAGCCAGGCTCGGCGCGATGTTCGGGGTGAGTTTCGAGCCGAGGCCCGGACCGCTCGCGACCAGGTTCGCCACATCGCCGAGTCCTGCAGCGGCGCGATCCTCGTCCGCGCACTTCAGCGTCGAGCTCTCCGCGAGCTGCGTGTTGCCCGCCTCCTTGTAGACACCGACGATATCCGGCAGGAACGTCGCCCAGCGACCGATGCGCTTGCCGCCGAGCTCCAGAGCCGCGATGGCTTCATCGTGCCTGCGCGAGTGCCCGAGCGCCTCTGCGAGCGCCGCGTAGGCTTCGGCGGGAGCGAGTCTGCTCTCCACGGACGTCTGGAACTCCCGGATCGCGTCGTCCTTCCTGTTCCTGGCGGAGAAAACATGGCCGCGAGCCAGGGCGACGCTCGGCTGCGCGCGCCCGGTGCCGGCCGCGATGTCCTTGAGCAGCGCCTCCGCGCCGCGCACGTCGCGCCTGGCCAGGAGCGCGAACGCTTCGTCAGCGGTGGCCGCCGATTCGAGCGCCGCGTGCGCCGGCCCCTGCTTGAGGGTGGCTTCGAACGCGCTCTCTCGCGCGACCTTCGCCTTGCGCTCGGGGTACGCTGCCTGGAGGTATGCCGCCAGGTTCGCCTGTCGTTGCTCGGGGGTGTCGTGATCCACGTTGCGCGCCGCGATCGAGTCGATGACCGAGGTGGACACCTGCTGCTTCATCGTCGCGAGAGTGTTCTCTCCGACCTGCTTCCAGTCTCCGTCCGCCGGCTGCGCTTTCTCCTGCTCGAACCGCGCGGCGAGCTGATCGTGCAGGCGTTGCAGGCGCTCGCTGCGCGCGGCTTCCGCTGCGGCCAGGCGTGAAAACACCCGCGACAGGGCGGCGTGATCGAAGCCCGCGCCTTTCAGCAAGTCGGCGGCGAGCTTGTCGGCTTCGCGCTCCTGGTCGCGGTTCCACGATGGCGCGAGCAGGTCGCGCGTGAGCGTGCTGACCGCGAACGTGGAATCGGAGATCGTCTTCGCGTCGCCCTTGAGCGGCGCGTTCCCGGCGTTGACGCCATCCTGCTTCGATTGCACCGTCGCGGCGATCACCCCTCCCAGCTCCGCCGATCCGATGAGGGACTGGCGATTGGAGCGGGCGCGCAGGTGGCCGAGCACGACGTGCGCCAGCTCGTGAGCCAGCACCGCGGCGATCTCGGCCTCGCCATCGGACTGGCGCAGCAGTCCGCTGTCGATGATCACGAGGTCTCCGTCGTTCGCCTCCGCGTAGTACGCGGGAGATGACTGCACGATGATCTGCAGAGCGGGGCGGGGGTCGCCCCAGGGCGCGAGCAGTTCGCCGCTCAACGCCGCGAGGTACGCGTCGAGCTCCGGGTTGTCGACGAGCCGTGCGTTGGCATCGAGATAGAAAGCGATCGCTGCCGGCACTTCGGCGTTGCGAGAGCCCGCAAGGTGGGCGGGCCGGGGCGGCTCGGCGGGTTTTTCCTGCGCCGCCGGGTCTTTCTTCTTGCCCTTGTCCTTGTCTGGGGCGGGCTTGGCCGCGGGCCGCGCCTTGATCTCTTCGAGGTAAGTGGCCGCGCTTGCGATACCCGAAAGTCCGAGCGACAGGAGCAACGCTGTCGCAAGAATGGTGCGTTTCATGGCTTTTTGTCCTTCCCGTCCTGTGCCGGGTTCTTGCATCCCACGCCCGCCGCGGCAACGGTCGATTTGCCGGCGGGCGCGGAGGGTGCCTGCGCCAATGTGGTGGGGCAGGGAGGGCTGCTGAAGTTGAGCTTGAGCTCGCCCGGATCGAGCAGCACGCGCCGTTCCTCGTACTGCACCCACAGCAGACCGAATTTCTTCTCCCACGAGCAGGCGTACTTCACCTTGTTCTTGTCGAAAGGCTTGATCTCCCCCTCGACGCTGCCGTCCACCTTGAAGGTGCCGACGGACTTGTCCGGCCTGACCGCATCGATTTCCGTCACTTCGGCCTTGAGATCGCAATCCGGCGCGTCGTCCGCGTGCGCGATTCCGCAGCCCAGCACCAGCAACGTACACATCACGTATTTCATTGAGTCGTCCCCTTCATGATCTCAGCCTCGTCTGCGCATCTCTTACCCAGCTCCGCGCCCGCCGCGGCGGCGAGCAGCATTCCGATCCAGTTGCCGGGCGCCGTGTTGGCCGCGACCATCAGCGCGAGTTCCAGCAGGAAGCCCACGACCACCACGCACGCGAACATGAGCGCGGCGCTGCGCGATGCCGGCAGCACCACGGCGAACACCGCGAGCAGCAGCAGCGCCACGGCGATCTTCGGACTGCCGAGCGCGAAGGTGATCGCGCTCACGGCCCCGACGGCAAGGAGATAGAAGACGCGCATGGCGCGCGTGTCGAACCATCCCTTGCGCTGGTGCATGTAGCCCACCACGATGGCGACGACGAGGATCAGGAGCACGGCCTCGGCGGCGCGTGTCACCCTCGGCGACCACTGGCGCAGGTAGCCTTCATGCAGGCGCAGGAGGTTGTCGAGCGCCATCGCGTTGAACGTCGCGCCGGGCACCAGGCCGTTCACCGGGCTCGCAATCTGGTCCTGCACTCCGTCGAGGTGTACTCCCACGAACACGTATCTGCCCTTGACGAACTGGCGCACGCGGTCGGGATGGCCTCTCATCAGCTCGCCCGCGCGGATCGTGTCGATGGACGGACAGGGCAGCCGCAGGCGCTCGTTGCCGGCGGTCTCGGCCACCTTGGCGAAGCTCAGCGCGAACTGCTCGAGGAACAGGCGCGTGCGCTGAACCGCCGTTGCCAAGCGCCCCGCCGTCGGCTGCGCCGGCTCCTGGCATTCGCCCGGGTGATAACCCTCGAAGTGCAGTGGCGAGGGCAGAGCACCCCAGCGAACCGAGATCGGGATGTCGAGCTGGCGTTCCAGGTGCTCGAGCGTCGTCGCACATTCAGGTGTCGGTATCGCCGTGCAGGCTTCTGCGTACACGGCAAAGGCGGGTGTCGGGTGGGCCCTGGATCTTCCGATGAGGAGTGGATAACGATCGCCGCACTCCTGCCAGCCGACGTAGCCCTGCGTCACCCTCCATTGCGCGGTCCTGGCGCGCTCCACGATCCTCTCGAGAGCCGACGCAGTCGCCGTATCGCTCACGATGGTGGCGTGTTCGGCTGCATAGCATTCCCTGTCGCTTCCCGAATCCCGGGCCGTGGTTGCGTCGTTCGCCGGCGGCAGGTCCGCGAAGATCACCGGCGCGAGCGGCGGGCGCCTCACGATCTCGACGAGATCGGTTGGCGGGTCGGGGCCCGTCGGGCCTTTGGAGGTGGGCATGGACGCGTGGACGTGCCGATACAGAATGTCGACGAACACCGCGCGCGGCTGGTAGTCGAACACGCGCTGCAGCAGGTAGCCCTGCGTGAGGTAGGTCATCGGCCACGAGCCGTCCGTGGTGCGCAGGTAGTCATCGTCGATGAGGACGACGCTGACCTGCTCGTTGCCCACGGGATAGAACGCCGACATGAGTCGCATGGCGACGCGGCGCGAAGCGGCGTTGCTGGCCTGCTCCAGGCCGAGCGGGTCGAGTTGCAGGAACAACCAAGCCGTCAGCGCGACGAGGATCGCCGTGGTGGTGGGCATCAGGCGCTCGAACCTCTCGAGCGCATTCGGGACGGTGTCGGGGCGTTGCATACGTCCGTTGAGAGCGATGCCTTCCTGCTCGCCCGGTCGGATTCTGGTTCGTGTTCAGGTTACTTATAGACGTTTCATTCACGCAGGCGCAACCGCGGCGCGAAGAAGCGCTCGCGAGCGTGCCGCCCGTGGGCTAGGCCCGCCAAAAAGCCTTTGCAAATCAGGGTGCCGGACAGCGCGAGGTGCCCGCCGGCCAGGCAGCTGGAATCAGGCGTGGCGCGGCAGGACCGCGAGATCGAAGCCGTTCTCGTCCCAGCGCAGCACGCTGCCGTGCTGGTGCCAGTCTCCCAACACGATGCGGCGCGAATCCGCGCCGTCGAGCTGCAGGCGATGGATGTCCGGCCGATGCGTGTGCCCGTGCAGGAGCAGACGCACCTGCGCGCCGCGCATCGCAGCCGACACGGCCTCCGCGTTCACGTCCATGATGTTCATGCTCGCCTGCTCGATGTGCGCCTTGCTGCCGGCGCGCGCTTCATCGGCGAGCGTGCGCCGCTGATCGGTGCTCAGCGCGAGGAACATGCGCTGCCACTGGGGATCGCGGACCATCGCGCGCAGTTTCTGATAGGAGCGATCGTCCGTGCACAGCGCGTCGCCGTGCATCGCCAGTACGCGCTCGCCGTACAGGTGCAGCACGGTCGGGTCCTCGAGGAGCCGGCAGCCGCTTTCGTTGCAGAAACGCTCGCCGAGCAGGAAGTCGCGATTGCCGTGCATGACGTAGCAGGCGACGCCCGCGCTCGTCAGCTCGCGCAGCGCCGCCACGATGCGGCGCTTGTCGGGATCCGGATCGTCATCGCCGATCCAGACCTCGAACAGATC
>DASTQG010000208.1:0-20276 GCA_035761885.1 Steroidobacteraceae bacterium
GCTGAACTGCATGATCCAGTTCGTCTCCCACGTTTTGCCGCCGTCGGAAGAGTAGGCCTGCTCCCACTGAGCGGAGCGAGGGGTGATGCGCGACCAGATGAAGCGCACGGGCGTCGCTGAGCCGTTGACGTCGATCTGGCCGTAGAACGTGCCCACGCCATCCTCGAACCGGCCCTTCATCGGCGGATCGATGGTGCGTGCGGGATCGCGTCCGTCGAGCCACCAGATCGCCCATTGGCCGCTCTTCACGTCGTACGAGCGCAGCGCCACCGCGCGATAGGAGCCGCTGGGCGCATCGATCACGTGCTCTTCGAGATTGGCCCAGCTGTCGGTGAACAACCGGTGGCTGCAGGTGCCGACCGCATCGGCCCACTGCGTGCCACTGTCGGTCACGCGCAGGTATCGGTGCCGCACCTGCCACTCGCCGGCGAGGAAGTCGAAGTCGTGCGGGCCCGGCGGGCTCGCAGCCTGCGTGACCGCAGTGAACAGGCAGGCGATCATCACTGTCGCGCGTTTCATGTCAGGCGCCCTCCCGCGTGAGTTGCATGATCCAGTTCGGCTGCCAGGTCTTGCCCCCGTCGGCTGAACTGGCCTGCTCCCAGCGCGCCGAAGTGGGCGTGATCTCGGACCATACGAAGCGTCCGCGCATCGGCTTTCCGTCCTGCACGTAGTCGGCGTAGAACGTGCCGACGCCGTTCACGAACGTGCCGCGCACCGGCGGGCCGATCGGGCCGGAGGGGTAACGCTCGTCGAGCCACCAGATCGACCACTGGCCGCTCTTCTCGTCCCACGCGCGCAGCCCGATGGCGCGATAGGGTCGTCCGGGATAGTTCATGATGTGCTCTTCGACGTTGGCAGTACCCTGCATCAGCAGGCCAAGGCTCAAGGTGCCGTCGAACTCGACCCAATCGCCGCCGCCCGTGGGTATGCGGCGGTGTCGCACGCGCCATTCACCGACCAGGAAATCGAAGCCGCGCGCGCCGTCGCGCGCTGCGGCCGGCGCCGTGTCCGCGCGCGGGACGCTCGCGGGCGCCAGCAGCGCGCACGCGATCACAATTGCAACTCTCTTGCGCATACTCATCCAAGTAACTCCGATAAGATGCACGGGCGGACAGGAGTGCCTGCAACCATGCGTGTGACGAGACGGGTTTTCATGCTGAGCGGTGCGTCCCTGGCGAGCGCGCTGCTGCCCCGGCTCGCACCGGCGCAGGCGGCTCACGTCACGCTGGTGCTGGCGCCGAGCAATCTCGGGCTGCGCCCTGAGCGCAGCAAGGCGGAGCCCGGTGCCTGGCGCGCTCCGCAGGCGCTGATGGATGCCGGGCTCGCCGACGAGCTCGACGCCACTGCGACGGTTGCACTCGAGCGGCCAAAGTACGAGTTCGACGCTCAGCCCGGCACGCGCATCCGCAACGGCAACACCATTCGCGATTTCTCGCTCGAGCTCGGCGCGCATGTGCGCGACGCGATCCAGGAGAAGCGTTTCCCGGTGGTGATCGGCGGGGACTGCAGCATCCTGCTCGGATGCCTGTACGGCGCGCGCCTCGCGGGCGGCCGCGGGCTGGTGCACGTGGACGGCCACAGCGACTTCTTCCATCCGGGCAACTACGACACGGCGTCGCGCCTGGGGTCGGCCGCCGGCATGGATCTCGCGCTCGCGAGCGGGCGGGGCGAGCCGCTGCTCACGCAATGGCCGCAAATCGAAGGCCCGCTCGCACGCGACGGCGAGATCATCCAGATCGGCGAGCGCGACGCGGGGAGCCCGGGTTTCAGGCAGGGCTACGGCGACATTCTCGACACCGGCATCACGCAGATCACCTCGCAGCGCGCGCTGTCGGACGGCTCGGGAATCACGGCGCGGCGCGTGACCACGACCCTGGAGCTGCGTCGCCTGGACAGGGCGTGGCTGCACGTCGATCTCGACGTGCTCGACAAGAACGTGATGCCCGCGGTGGATGCGCCCGGCTCGCCGGGATTCGGCTTCGATCAGCTGGCGCAGCTCGTGAGCGGGATGGTCGCTTCCGGCCGCATCGTCGGCGCCGCCTTCACCATCTACGATCCGGAGCGCGATCCGAAGAACAAGTACGCGGAACCGATCGCCAAGTGCATCGGCGCCGGCGTGCGCCAGCGGGCCTAGAAACGGTAACGCGCCTTGACGATGAGCTGGTCGCTGTCGCGCAGGTCCACCGCCGACTCGAACATGTCCTCGCGCCCGCCGGCCGGGTTCTCCTCGAACGCAAGGCCGCCGCGGCCGTAGACCACGTACAGGTCCGACTGCGGCGCGAAGGTCCAGCGATAGCGGATCTGCAGCGCGAAGTTGTTCACCTGGAAATCCGCCACCGTGTCCGCGCTTTCGACCAGGTCCCCGTTCGGCGCGATCCGCAGGGGCGTGGCATCCCACGCGTCGATCGCGAGCCACTGCAGCTTCACGCGCAGCTCCTGGCTCGGCGCCGGGAACCAGTTGAGATCGGCCGCCACCAGTGTCTGCGTGCGGTGAAAGCTCGCGAGCAGGTTGTCCTCGCGCCAGATCAGCCAATCGTCGCTCCACAGCAGGACCGTGCGCAGGGCGGCGCTCAGGTCCTCGCGCGCGAAGTACTCCGCTTTCGCCTCCAGCTCGAACGCATAGTCCTCGTTGCCTTCCTGCAGGAGCGCCAACCTGCCCAGGCCGCGCCACTTGCCGATGCGCGCGCTCTGGTAGGACTGCGAGAGCTGGTCGAGCCGCGCATCCATGTTCACGTTGCCGTTGCCGCGCGAGATCAGGTCGTCGACCCCCGCGCCGATCACGTCCAGCAGCCCGTTCAGCGTTGCGCCCGAGCGCTGCTGAGCCTCGCGTTGCAGGCGCAGGAAGTGCCCCAGGCGCTCGCCCGAATCGTTGAAGCGCAGCTGCGGCTCCAGGCGCCAGGTGACGCCCGCGCGCCGGTCCTGGGGCGCGAAGTCGCGGTAACGGCGCGCGATCGTGTAGTTGGCGCGATTCACGCTCGCGCGCTGCTGGAACCCCATGTCGTTGAAGTCGAGGTCGTCGCTGAAGTGGATGAGATCGAGCTCGTGCTGCCACTCGGGCGAAGGCGTGTAGGAGGCGAGCACCGCTGCTCCGTCGCCGTTCGAGTCGCTCGCGGCTTCGTCGATGAAACTGCCGATCAGTTGTCCCTGCAGCGCGACCCGCGCATCGGGGCGCCAGATGAAATCGGCGCTGTGCACCTGCGCGCTGCGATCGATGAACGGGCGGTCGGTCCAGCTGCCGAGATAGCCGAAGGTCCAGTCGCCGGTGGTGTAGCGCAGGCGCTGCGCCGCGAAGGCGCGGCCGATATCGTCGCCGTAGTCGCTCTCCACCGCCGACAGGAGTCCGAAATCGAGCTGGCCGACCGTGCCGTTGAGCTTGAGCGCGCCGTCGATCTCGGCGGCGAAACGCGGGTCGTCGTCGCGCGGACCGCCCACGCGGCGCGTGTAGATCAACCGGTCGTCGGTCGCCACTCGCACGTCGAACAGCGCCTGGTTCTCGGCGAAGAACGGCCGCTTGTCGCTGAACAGGACCTCGATGGCATCGAAGTTGACGACCAGCTCGTCGGCCTCCACCTGGCCGAAGTCCGGATTGAGCGCGGCGGTGAGCTGAAAGCTCCCCGACGGCTTCCACAGGATGTCGGCGCCCGCCTTGAAGTCGGTCTCGTCGTTGACCCAGTCGCCCGCCACGGTGGCGTAGGGAAAGAGGTGCAGCAGCGAGCGCTGGTACTGGTCGATCTCGACTTCGGGAAATTCCGACAGGTAGCGCGGGCGCGTGAAGCTCAGTCCCATGAGCGCGCTGCGCTCCTGCGTCGCCCCGATCACGCGATCGAACACCACGCCCACCGTGCGGCGCGGCGTGTCCGGATTCTTCATGCTCGCGAGCGTCCACGGCAGGAGCATCTCCACGAACCATTCCTCGCCCGTGTCGCGCACCGCGTAGGCGACGTCGCCGTCCCAGTCCGTGCTGTACACGTTCTCGTTGGTGATGGTCGCGTCCTGGTAGGAGCCCGCCAGCGCGATGGTCACGTTGTAGGCGACCTTCGCATCGGCATCCAGGTCGAGATAGATGTTGACGCGGTCGCCCGGATTGTCGGTGTCGCGCGGGGTCTGTTCCTTCTGCCGCGGCGTGCTCGGCGGGTGCACGCAGCGATAGCCGACGGCAATTCCCTCGGGCGTGCCGATCATGCGCACTTCGGTGGGATGGCGCGGCTGCGCGAGCGTGTAGGGCTGCGTCACGCGAAAGTCGGTGAATACCTGCGCCGCATCCCATTCGTCTTCGTCGAGCACGCCGTCCACCTGGATGGCGGCGAGCGCACCCTGGGCCAGCAGCAGCGCCGCCGCGCCCGACAGGGAAGCAACGCGAAGGCGCGGGAGCTGCACGTTCATCAGTTTCTTCTGCATGGCGAACGAACGACGCGAAGCCGGCGGGCGCACCATAGCGGAACGCGCCGGCGGCCGACCAGCCAGCTTTGCTGATTGGGACGTAACTTGTGCTTAACCGCCCGGATCCCGGTGTGAAGATGCATCCTCGATGCGCGTGTCGGTCGCGATCCAGTTCACTTCCCAGCTCTTGCCGGCGTCGGCCGAGAACGCCTGCTCGAAGCGGCACAGGTCGGGCGTATCGCAGGCGATGAGGAAGCGCACTCGAATGGGGCGGCCGCCCAGTGTCTCGTCGGCGTAGAACTCGCCGCGCCCGTCGTGAAACGCGCCGATCGTCGGCGGCGTGAGTGTCCCGCTCGCCAGGTTGGAGAAATTGAGGCTCCATTGGCGCGACTCCGGGTTGTACAGCCGCAGCGACAGGCCGACGATGCGGCCCGCGGGTCCGGCGACGTCCAGCTCGACCATGTTCGCGCGTCCGTCGAGGAGGCCGCGCACCACCGACGTGCCTTCGTATTCCACCCAGGTCGTGGAGCCCGTGAGCGGGCGCTGCAGGCGTTTGACGTGGGTCTTCCACGTACCGATTTCCCAGTCGAAATCGCGCTGTCCGTCGCGCGGCTCCTGCGCCACGGCGCACAGCGGCAGCATCGCGATCAGGCAACACAGGGCGAAGCGGGGAGGCGCGGGTCTTGCGAGCATGCGCGCGACTATGCGAGGCGACGTGGTGTTCTCCAAGCACCACTTTCTGCCCACGCCGCAATACCACTTGCGGCGCGTCAGAGTCGGGTTCAGGCGCGGTTCTTGCGGATGATGGCGACGAGGATCAGCAGGTACGCGAACAGTCGAACGCCGAAGATGACGGGGTGCCCCTCGTCGGGATCCTCCACGAAGAGGAATACGAAACGATTCAGGCCCTCGATGATGAAGGCCGCGCCGAACAGCAGGAACAGCTGATCGCGCGTCTGGCGCCAGAAACGGATGAAGAACGCACCCGCGGTGAGCGAGGTCGCCACGATCACACCGAGCAGGAAGCCTTCGATCAGCATGTCATTCGCTCTCGAACACCAGACCGTACACCAGCAGCAGCATGGAGGTGGCTGCGACGCCCAGTCGCCAGCGGTACAGGCTCGCCTCGGCCACGACGGAAAGATCCAAGAAGGTGATTGCGTTGGAGATCGTGAGGCCGGCGAAACACAGCCCGCTCCACAGCAGCAGCCGCTTGCCGACGCGGAAGTACGCCCGCAGCAGCAGGAAGGCGCACAGCAGGGCGGTGAGGGTTCCCAGCAGGTTGACGAGTGACAGCATGCGCGTCGTGCCCGCTCAGGGCTCCTTCTTGAGATCGAATGCGCGGGCGAACTCGCGCACCGCGGGCGATGCGCCCGAATGGATGAACGTCGCCAGCTGCACGAGGTGGCGCCGATAGGCCGTCGCGATCTCGGGCATGAGATCGCCCTTCGTGTCCCACGCCCCATCGTAGCGATAACGCGGGGGCTCGCCCTCGCTGGCCGCGAGCTGGCGGCGCCCGAGGCTCTCCAGCACCGCCACGGCGGTATCGCGCAGCACGTAGATACGTACCGCGATCTCGTCGGCGGTCCAGGCGCGCGTGGGGTCGTCCCACAGCAGAAGCAGCGCCTCGAGCTGCGGCACGGTCTCGATCTTCTGGGCGATGAAGCGCAGCACGCGCTCGGAAACGCCTTCCGCCGTCATCGCGCTGCGGGAGTCAGGTTGCCCATCCGCGCGTTTTTACTACAACGCGCGCGCGCAAAGCCAGCGCGGGTGCGGCACGCCGCTTGCACCCCACTCAGGAAAGGGCGTCGGGTCGCTGCTCCGTGCCTGGCGAGAATTGCCGCACACGGAGGTGCCAAGATGAAAGCCCTTTCCTACCACGGCGCGCGCGACGTGCGTGTCGACGATCGTCCCGAACCCACCCTGCTGGTCGACGACGACATCGTGCTGCGCGTCACTTCGACCGCGATCTGCGGCTCTGACCTGCACATCTACCGCGGCAAGATTCCGCGCGTGGAGCACGGCGACATCCTGGGACACGAGTTCATGGGCATCGTGGAGGCCGCGGGCCCCGCGGTGCAGCGCGTCCGACCCGGCGATCGCGTGGTCGTGCCGTTCGTGATCGCCTGCGGCCAGTGCTACTTCTGCTCGCTCGATCTCTTCGCCGCCTGCGAGACGACCAACGTCCAGATGAGCACTACAGAGGGACGCGGCGCGCTGCTGAACAAGAAGCATCTGCGCTCGGGCGCGGCACTGTTCGGTTATTCGCACCTGTACGGCGGCGTGCCCGGCGGTCAGGCCGAGTTCGTGCGCGTTCCGAAGGCGAACGTGGGCCCCTTCAAGGTGCCGAATTCGCTCGAGGATGAGCAGGTGCTGTTTCTGTCGGACATCCTGCCGACGGGCTACCAGGCGGTGGTGAACGCCGACATCCAGCAGGGCAGCAGCGTGGCGATCTTCGGTGCGGGCCCCGTCGGCCTCATGGCCGCGGCCTGCGCTCGCCTGTTCGGCGCGCGCACTCTGTTCATGGTCGATCATCACGCCTACCGGCTCGAGTACGCCGCCGCCACCTACGGCGCGATCCCGATCGATTTCAGCGTCGTGGAAGATCCGGCCGCACAGATCATCGACGATACCGACGGCCGTGGCGTCGACGCCGTGATCGATGCAGTCGGCTTCGAGGCGAAGGGCAGTCTCGCCGAGACGGTGATGACGAATCTCAAGGTAGAGGGCAGTAGCGGCAAGGCATTGCGGCAGGCGATCGCGGCCGTGCGGCGCGGTGGCGTCATCAGCGTGCCCGGCGTGTACGCGGGGTTCATCCACGGGTTCCTGTTCGGAGACGCGTTCGAGAAGGGCGTGACGTTCCGCATGGGGCAGACGCACGTGCAGGCGTTCCTGCCCGAGATCATGAATCACATCGTCGAAGGACGGCTCGCGCCCGAGCAGATCATCTCGCACCACCTGCCGCTGTCGGAGGCGGCGCGCGGCTATCAAATCTTCAACGACAAGGAGCAGAAATGCCGCAAGGTGGTCCTCAGGAACTGATGGGCCTCAATGTGAACTTGCGAGCTGAGCACGAAGCGTGCCGAACGCATGGGGCCCGCAGCGGGTCGAAACCTGCAACGGCGACAGCAGGAGAGGCCCATGCAGACCCACCGGCAGAATTCGTGGTTCACGCGGTTCACGCGGCGCACGTCGCGCCTTGCAGGTCGGCCCGCGGCATTCGCGGCCGCGGTCACCATCCTCGTGCTGTGGGCTGCCTCGGGATTCCTGTTCGACTTCAGCGACACGTGGCAGCTGATCGTGAACACCGGCACCACCATCGTGACGTTCCTGATGGTTTTCCTGATCCAGAGCACTCAGAACCGCGACTCCGAGGCGATCCAGCTCAAGCTCGATGAGCTGATCAGGGCCACGGAGGGCGCGCACGTGGCGCTGCTGGATCTCGAGGAGCTCGACGAGGAGGAACTGCAGCGCATCTGCGGGGAATACCAGGACCTGGCGCATCGCGCGCGCGAGGCGCTGCGCGCGGGCAAGACGGATACCAGCGTGCCGCGCATCGATCCGGAGCGCCGCCGCCGCAAGTGATGTAGGAACCAGCTGACTCGGACTCGCGTGGGGCCGCCGATGGCGCGCACAGTCCGCGCGTCCTAGCGTGAGCCTTCAATCAGCTGCCGGCTTCTCGAGCAGCCGCAATCGCTCGCAAGTTCACCAGGTCACAAGGAGTGACTCCATGCCACGTACGAACAAAGCATCCGCTAGCCGCCGCAAGGGATCGCGAGCCAGCGCGCGGGGCAGCAAACGGTCCAACGGTTCCTCGCGCGACGCCATCGCGCTGCTGAAGAAGGATCACCGCGAAGTGGAGAGCCTGTTCAGCCAGTTCGAGAAAGCGCGTCAGTCCGATCGCAAGCAGGACATCGCGATGCGGATCTGCGAAGCGCTGAGGGCGCACACCACGATCGAGGAGGAGATCTTCTATCCGGCGTTCCTCGCGGCGACCGACGAGACCGAGATTCACCACGAGGCCGAGATCGAGCACGAGGGCGCGAAACGCCTGATCGCCGACATCGAAGGCTCCAGTCCCGACGATGATCACTACGACGCGCGCGTGACGGTGCTCAAGGAGATGATCAAGCACCACGTCAAGGAGGAGGAGCAGCCGGGCGGCATGTTCGCCAAGGCGCGCCAGTCCGAGATGGACCTGCAGGCGATCGGCGAGAGCCTGCGCTCGCGCAAGGAGCAAGTGCTGGGCGAGAGCGCGAGCGGTGCGAGGCGCCAGAGCCGGCGCGGCCGTGCCGCGGAAATCGGCGTCCGCATGGGCTGAGGGGCAGCGGACGTCCCCAAGAAGGGGACTGTCCCCTCTTGCTCGAAAAAGGGGACTGTCCCCTTTTACTCGCGCGGCTGGAAGCGGAGCAGGCCTTCCACCAGCCGCGCCTCGCTGGCGATGAAGCCGTTGTTGTGGTCGCCGAAGATCTCCAGCAACTGCTTCGGTTCGCGTGCGCGCGCGAGGATCTTGCCCGCGTGCGAGAACGGCACGATCTCGTCGTCGCGGCTGTGAATCACCAGCAGCGGCGCATCCACCTGCGCGACGTGCTCGGCCGTGGCGTAGTCGAAGCGGGACAGCAGCCGCACGGGCATGAAAGGGTACAGCTCGCTCGCCAGATCCGGCACGGAGCTGAAGGACGAGGCGAGGATCAGGCCCGCGGGCCGGACTTCACGCGCCAGGTGCGAGGCGATCGCACCGCCGAGCGACTCGCCGAAGAGCACGATTCGCGATCCGGGCACGCCCAGTGAGCGTGTCAGATGCTCCCAGGCGGCGCGCGCGTCGAGGTATGTGCCGCGTTCGCCCGGCGCGCCTTCGCTGCGGCCGTAGCCGCGATAGTCGAAGATGAGAATGCCGTACCCGAGCGCGTGCAGGATCCTCAGCCACTCGAGCCGGTGCGAGATGTTGCCCGCGTTGCCATGGCAGAACAGCACGACCCGTGCCTGCGCGCCGTTCGGCAGGTACCAGCCGTGCAATGCAACTCCGTCGGCGGCAACGAGGCGCACGTCCTGGAAGGGCAGGCCGATGTACGCCGGCGTCGCCGTGAGCGCGCGGCCCGGCACGTTCGGGAAAAAGATCAGCCGCGACTGGAAGAAGAACAGGTAGGCGAGCATCAGCGCATAGACGCTCGCGGCGACGATCGCGACGAGCAGGAGCGATCGCATGGGCCCTGTTCTCAGCGCGTCGCCTGGCGATCCCAGTCCGCGGCGAACTGCGCGGGCGCGCAATCGCTCGCCGACAGCGGCGGCGGCGCGTCCTCGCGCAGTTTCACGCGGGGTGTGAGCTGCGTGAGGAGTCGGACGTATGAATCGGTGTAAACGGTGGAGCAGGTGACGGACAGGTGCGACAACTCCGGCACGGGCAGCGAGCGGGCCACCGGATCGTCGTCCGCGTGCAACCCTTGCGCTCCCGTCGCCGCCAGCAGCGGGTCCCACCCGAGTGCGCGGGCGATGCGCCGGTCCTCGTTGGCGCGCAGCTCCCCGCGCGAGGGCGGACGCAGGAAGATGACATCGCCGCCGTGCCTGCGGATGGCATCCACGGCTGCGCGCGACAGTTTCAGGCTCGCGGAGATGACTTCGCCGGCGACGGGCGGGCGGCGCGCGCCCCTGAGCCAGAACTCGCGCGCGTGTGCATTCAGGTAGGCATCGCTCTCGAGGCGCGGCCACAGATGCGAATAGCGCAACTCGCCCACGTTGCGAAACTTCCAGGGGCTGTAGTAGGCGCTTTGCGCGCCGGGCCGGACGCCATCGTCGAGCCGCTCGACCAGCTTGCTCAGCCGATAGTCCATGTCGGGGAAGGCAAGCACGCGCGACAGGGCCTGGTCCAGCACGTGCGAGCTGCGGTTCGAGGGCGAATCGAACTCGTAGCGTGTCAGCGCGTCGGCGTTGAGGCCGACGTCCATGCGAAAGTAGGACTGATCCGCGAGTCCCACGAGCAGCAGTCCCTTGAAATCCGGATCCGCCGCGAGGTTCTCGAGGAACGGGCGCGCATTGGTTCCGGGCAGCGCCAGTTGCAGCGGCCGGATGCCGGTGAGCCGCTCGAAACGGTCCAGATCGGTGTCGAACAGGATGCGCGAATCGCCGACGATGGCGACCTGCACGTTCTCGGTGTCGATGCGCCGGCGCTGCTCCGCCCAGCTCGAAGGGCCGTCCGGCAGGTCGTCGACCGTGAGCCCGAGCGCGCGCATGCGCAGTTCCCAGGCCACGGTCGCGATCAGCACGACGATGGCTACCGTCAGCAGGATCGGGCCCCAGGGCTGCTTCGGCACGGGTCGCTCGGGCACCGGCTGTGCGACGCCCGGCCGGTCGGCTGCGGTGAGGCGCTCGGCGCTCTCGGCGCGCCGCGGCGCCGCTTCAGAACTGGAAATAGATGAACGCATTGCCCGTACCCTGTTCGATGATCACCGCGAACGCCATGGCGGACCACGCCGTTGCCAGCACGGGCGCGGGTGTCGCCGACACCAGAGATTCCAGCGTGCGGGCCCGCATGAGCCAGTGCGTGAGCACGAGCCCGCCCACGATCAGCGTGACCGCGGTGAGATGCACGGCGGCGAGGATCGGCTCGGTTCCCTCGTTCAGTCCGAACATGCCTTTGAGCACGATCCACGCCTTCTCGAAGGTCTGGGCGCGAAAGAAGACCCAGGTGATGTTGACGAGGAACCAGGTGAAGAGGCCCAGCATCACGAACGCCAGCGGACCGGGCGTGTAGCCGCTGAACACCTTGCGCAGCCAGCGCTCCGCTGCCAGGTACACGCCGTGCAGTCCGCCCCACACGACGAACGTCCAGTTCGCGCCGTGCCACAGGCCGCCGAGCAGCATCGTCATCATCAGCGCGAAGTACGTGCGCTTCTCACCGTGCCGGTTCCCGCCGAGCGGAATGTAGAGGTAGTCGCGCAGCCACGAGGACAGCGTGATGTGCCAGCGGCGCCAGAAATCCGAGAAACCCACCGCCGCGTACGGAAAGCGGAAGTTGTCGGGCATCTTGAAGCCCAGGCACAGCGCGGCGCCGATCGCGGTGGTCGAATAGCCCGCGAAGTCGCAGAAGATCTGGCCGCTGAAGGCGAGCGTTCCCATCCACGCATCGAGCGCGCCCGGCACCTTCGTGCCGTCGAATACCTGCTCGGCGGGCGACGCCAGGAAGCCGTCGGCGAGCACCACCTTCTGGAACAGGCCGAGCGTCATGAGCGCGAGGCCGAAGCGCAGCTGGTCGAGCGTCGGGCGGCGCGGCTCCTGGAACTGCGGCACGAGCTCGGTCGGTCGCATGATCGGGCCGGCGACCAGGTGCGGGAAGAACGTCACGAACAGGCTGAAGTCCAGCACCGAAGGCGTCGGTTGAGAGCGCCGCAGGTACACATCCAGCGTGTACGACATCGTCGCGAAGGTATAGAAGGAGATGCCGACCGGCAGCACGACGTCGAGCTCGGGCGCCTGGTATTGCACGCCGACGCTCGCCGCCAGCACCTGGAAGTTGTGCAGGAAGAACTCGCCGTACTTGAACCATCCGAGCATGCCGAGGTTCGCCGTCACCGAGAGCATCATCCAGGCGCGGCGGCGCCATGGGTTGCTCGCGTACGCGATGCGATTCGCGGCCCACCAGTCGACCACCGTGGAAATCCACAGAAGGATGATGAACGGCGGGTTCCACGCGGCGTAGAACAGGTAACTCGCGACCAGCAGGATGACCTTGCGCGTGGTCCAGGAGAACGGCATCGTGAACAGCACGAGCACGATCGCGAAGAACACGATGAACGTGAGCGAGTTGAAGACCATCCGCGCGAGCTCCCCGCTGGCGGCTTTATTGTCGTTGTGGGCTCACACTAGCCGTCAGCCGGTGCTGCCGGCCACGGCCGCGGCGCGACGGCGCAATAGCAGCGAGCTGAGATACACGAGTGCGCCCACCGCCGCGAGCGCGAGCGCCCACAGCAGCTCCCTCGTATTGGCGCCGGCGAATGCCCAGATGCAGAAAGCCGCGGCAAACACGGCCGCCACGATCACGCTCATCTCCTTGCCGCCGGGCCTGTCGACCACGCCGCGCCGCCACAGCACCAGCACCGCGAGTGCGCAGAACAGGTACAGCGGCAGGTTCGCGACCGTGACCACGAGCGTGAGGAAGGTGAACACGCCGACCATCGTGTCGTTGTAGTTCGTGAGCAGCATGATGCTCGCGACGATGCCCGTGAGCACGAAAGCGCGGGCCGGCGCGAACTTCGAGTTGAGCTTGGCGAGCGGATGCGGAAAGCCGCCGCGCTTGGCGAAGTTCTGCGTGACTTCGCCGACCACCAGCGTCCAGCCGTTGAGCGCACCGAGTCCGCTGATGATGACGAAGATCGCCAGCAACTCCGCGGAGCCGCCGCCGAGATAACGCCGGAAGAGCTCCGAGAAGGGAGCGGGCGACGCGGCCAGCTCGGATTGCGGGATCAGCAACATCGGGATCAGCGAGATCGAGATGTAGACCACCGCGACCAGCACCGTGCCCACCATGGTCGCGCGCGGAATCGTGACGGCGGGGTTCTCGACGCGGTTCGCCGGAACCGTCGCGCACTCGATGCCGAGCATCGCGAAGATCGCCGTGGTGGAGGCCGCGATGATCGCGTCGAGATTGTGGGGTGTCTGCGGCGGATTGGCCGTGAAGGCCGCTGGCTCGGTGAGCAACTGCCACAGCCCCAGGATGATCACCGCTGCCATCGGCAGGAGTTTCAGGGCGGTGGTGAGCACCTGCGTTCTTCCGACAGTGCGCACGCCTCGCAGGTTGAGCAGTACGAACAGCCAGACCAGTGCCAGTGCAGTGACCGGAGGCAGCAGCGGATGGCTCTGGATGGCGGGCACGAGGATCGCTATGTAGCCCACGACGCCGATGGCGATCGCCGCGTTGGTGACCCACGTGGCAACCCAGTAGCACCACAGCACCATGAACGCGGTGCCGTCGCCGAACGCGCGCTGGATGTACGCATACGGCCCGTCGTCGTCGGGCAGCGAGCGGGCCAGCCCCGCGAGCACGCGCGCGATGAACAGGAAGCCGATCAGGGTCACGATCCAGCCCGTGATGGCGTTGAACCCATAGGGGGCGAGCGAGGCGGGCAGCACGAAAATGCCCATGCCGATGGTGTTGCCGACCACGAGCGCGGTGGCCATCCAGAAACCCAGCGCGCGGGGTGGTGTGGTCGTGTGTGTCTGCATTCTTACTCCCCAGTGCCTCGCATAGACTGCAATAATGAATGCAATTGCGTCAGGAGCGAAGCGCGTGACCCGATTTTCTTGGCCGCTGCTGTGGTGCGCCCTGCTGGCCTTGGGCGGGGTGGCGAGCGCCGCGTCCCCCAGGGCCCGCGACCTCGGCATCCCGTTCGACGGGCAACCGGGGCCGCTGAATGCGATCACCGACGTCGCAGGGGTGAGCGTGGCTCACACGACGCTGATTTCCACAGCCGCGGCCGGACACGAAGTGCGCACCGGCGTGACTGCGATCCTGCCGCGTGGCAAGAAGAGCGCCGAGGTGCCGGTGTTCGCGGGCACGTTCGTGCTCAACGGCAACGGCGAGATGACGGGCACGGCCTGGATCGGCGAATCGGGCCAGCTCGAGGGACCGGTGATGCTCACGAACACGCACAGCGTGGGCGTGGTGCGCGATGCCGTGATTGCGTGGCGCGTGCGTCACGGAGCCGCGGACGCGTCGGGTTACTGGTGGTCGTTGCCGGTGGTGGCTGAAACCTGGGACGGCTACCTGAACGACGTCAACGGCTTTCACGTGCGCCCGGAGCACGCGCAGGCGGCGCTCGACAGCGCGCGCGGGGGGGCGGTGCAGGAGGGCAGCGTCGGCGGCGGCACCGGCATGGTGTGCCACGAGTTCAAGTGTGGCATCGGCACCGCGTCGCGCCAGGTGACGATCGGCGGGCAGCCGTATCTCGTCGGCGTGCTGGTGCAGGCGAACTACGGGGTGCGCGATACCCTGCGCATCGCGGGCGCTCCGGTCGGACAGCACTTGCGAAAGAACCGCATCTACACCGGCACGCCGACCGACTCGGGTTCCATCATCATCGTGGTGGCGACCGACGCACCGCTCCTGCCGCATCAGCTCGCGCGGATCGCACGCCGCGCCGGCATGGGCCTCGCGCGCAACGGCAGCTACGCGGGCAATGGCTCGGGCGATCTGTTCCTGGCGTTCTCCACAGCCAACGCAGCAACCGCAGGCAGCAAGACTCGCGCCAGTGCGACCTATCTCCTCAACGACGCGCTCGATCCACTGTTCCTCGCGACGGTGGAGGCGACCGAAGAATCCATCGTCAACGCGCTGGTCGCCGGTCGCGACATGCGCGGCCAGGAGGGGCGGATGGTGAGCGGCATGCCGCATGAGGAGCTGCGCGCCGTCCTCAGGAACTACAACCGGCTGCGCTGATCATCGCGCGGCCGGCGCTGTGTCGCCCGGCTTGAGAAACCGGTCGTACCAGGCGAGGTTGCGCTGCAACCGGTCGCGCAGGTAGCTCGGAACCGTGAGGCCGTGATTCTCGTCCGGATACAGCACGAGCTGCGTCGGCACGCCCAGTGAGCGCAGCGCCTGGTACATCTGCTCCGCGCCCAGGCAGGGCACGTTGAAGTCCATCTGCGCGCACTGGAACATCGTCGGCGTGCGGATGCGATCGGCTTTCAGGAACGGGTAGCTCAGGCGCGCGTAGACGTCGAAGTTCTGCCACGGCGTGCCGATCTCCAGCTCCAGCTCGCGCGTGTACTGGTCATGGCCGTACATCGCCAGCGTGTTGGCCGAACCGGCGCCGCTCACCGCCGCCTTGAAACGCGTGTCGCTCGCGATGAGGTAATTGGTGAGGATGCCGCCGTAGCTCCAGCCGCCGACGCCGGCGCGCGTCGCGTCCACCCAGCCCTGCTGCGCGATGAAATCGAGGCTCGCCTGCACGTCGCGCACGTCGACCTTGCCCCAGTCGGCGCTGATGGCGCGCGCGAAGTCGAAACCGCGACCCGAAGAGCCGCGCGGGTTCACGCCGAGCACGACGTAGCCGTTCGCCGCGTAGAACTGCCAGTCGAACATGAACTCGTGCGAGACCTGGTACACGGGGCCGCCGTGCACGCTCACGAGGACGGGATAGCGCCGGTCGGGCCGATACCCGAGCGGCTTCACGACCAGGCTGTCGACGCGGATGCCGTCAACCTCGACGCTGATGTCTTCGAGCGTGCGCAGCTCCACCTCCGCCAGGAACGCGTTGTGCCGGGTCAGGTACCGGACTTTGCAATCGTGCAGTTCGTCGGAGCGAATCGCAGAATCGCAAGGTCCGGTATCCAGCGCGGACAGCTCGTACGGCGTGTAATCGTCGCCGTCCAGCACGACGATGCGCCCGTCCGGCGCCACGTCGAAGTCGTACCCGAATCGATTGCCGCTCGTGAGATAGGTGATCTGCTCGCTCGCCGGATCGATGCGCGCCAGCCAGGTGGTGCGGCTCTGCTCGACCAGCGCCAGCACATACTTGCCATCGTGCGACCAGCGCGGCTTGTAGAAGCAGCGGTCGATGCGGGCGGGTCTGGTGATCCGCCCGGTCGCGAGATCCGCGACCGTGAGCTGCCAGGGGGCGTAGTAGATCCACTTGTCCTCGCCGCCTTGCAGCCACACGAGTTTCCTGCTGTCGGGGGAGAACTGCGGCCGAGATTCCCAGTAGGGGTCCACGTCGGTGCCGGCGAAATCGCTGATCCTGCGCGGCTGCGCTCCCGCTACGGGCTCGATCACGAACACGTCGAAATCGAGGTTGCGATCCGCATCGCCGCTGCGCTTGCTCACGAACGAGATCAGCTTTCCGTCGGGTGACCAGGAGGGCAGCCATTCATCGTGATCGCCGCGCGTCAGCTGCGTCGCCTGGCCCGAAGCGACGTCGAGCAGGTACAGGTGCTGGCGTCGATCGGTGAGGTAGTCGCGTCCGTCTTCCTTGAACTGAAAACGCGTCGTCACGATCGGCGGCGGCGGCTTGTCCTCGCCGCGCGAATCCTTGCCGCTCGCCGGCGGATCGTCCTCGGCGAGGAACACCAGGCGCTTGCCGTCGGGCGACCATGCGAAGTCCGACACGCCGGCCTTGGCCTGGGTGAGCGGGCGCGCCGCGCCCCCGTCCACGGGCATGAGCCAGATCTGCGTGGTCTCGTCCTTCGCGGCATCGGACAGGAAGGCGACCGACTTGCCGTCGGGGCGCCAGCGCGGCAGCCACTCGCTCGTGAACTTCGTGTTCGTGAGCGGCCTGGGTTGGCTGCCGCGCCAGCTGACCAGCCAGATGTCGCTGACCGTGGCGTCACTGTCGAGGTTGTGCGTGCTTACCGTGTAGGCGATCGAATCGCCACGCGGCGCGAACGCCGGTTCGGTGAGCTCATGGATGCGGTGCAGATCGTCGAGCGTGAGCGCGCGCCGCTGCGCCGCTGCCGGAGCAGCGAGCGCCAGCAGGCAACACAGCAGGGCGACACGCCACTCAGTTCGCATCGGGCTCGCCTCCGGTCGCGCCCAGGGCCCTGGTGGCGAATACGTCGCGCGCATCGCGCAGGTAGCGCAGGGTCTGCTCGCGCTCGCGCTCGGTGTTGAAGTCGGTGCGCGCGGCGGCCGATTCGATCACGCGATCGATCCAGCGCATGAAGTACTGCGCATCCGCGCTCGCAGCCGGCGCGGGGGTCCCCGCTTCGATCCATACCGGATTGGTGGTCGCGTACGGATAAAGGTCCTGCACGAGTGTCTGTGGCTGCGTGTTGGAGGCGCGCAGCAGCAGCCAGCCGCTGCTCGTCAGGGTCACGTCGGTCTCGAAGTCCACGCTGCGCCCGCCGCCATCGGCGGGGATGCGCCTGATGACGCGACCGTTCAGCACCAGCTCGATGTCGCTGAGCGGCACGATGGAACGCACGGCAGCTTCGACGCGCACGCGCCGGCTGCCGCCGAATGCGAGCGTCTCGCCCGGGGCCTTGCCGTCCACGCGCAGGCCGAGCATCGGTGCGTTGGTCACGAAGCCATTGCCCTGCTTCAGCGCCTTGCGCAGCGCCGCCGGCGTGCGCTCGGAGGTCGCGAGGTACACACGGTTCAGCCCCACCGGTCCGCGCAGCGACGCATAGTTCGTCATCGCATCCGTGCCGGCGCCCGCCGCGAGCCGGAAGCCGAGATTCATGAGCCGGTACCACACTTCCGCGGTGGCGCGGTGATCGGCGAATGACACCACTTCGAGGTAGTCCATCTTGCCGAGCGCGACGTCGGCGGGCAGCGCGTTCGTGAGCGTCGCGTCCTTCTGCGGGTCGGGCACCAGGTCGAAGGGATGTACGTAGCCTAGCAGCGCGTTCTGCTGGTGCGCGAGGTCGGCGAGCAGCGCGTTGTGCGGGTAGGGCGAGCCGAGCGCCGTGTGCCGGTAGCTCGAGAAGTCCGGCATCAGCAGGTGCTCATCGAGGTGCAACGCGCCGACGTGACCCCAGTAACTGGTGTGCAGCTCCTGCGCCTGGAAGATCGTGACCGGCCCGATCTGCCGGGGGGCGGTCGTGAACTCGTGGATGTCCGGAAAGCGCTGTTCCTTGTTCACGACCAGGTTGTAGACGATGTCGAGGTCCTCGGCTTGCGCCTGTGCGGCGAGTCCTTCGAGCTGCTGCCGATAGTGCCCGCCGTAGTTCATGTGCACGTGCAGGTCCGCGCTCGTGTGGGCGCCGAACTTCGCGGGCAGCGGCTGCGCCGCGAGTGTGAGCGCGAGCTCCCGTCCGCTCGCTTCCAGGTCGATCTGCTGGTGCACGGGCGTTCGCTCGAAACCCTGCATGGCCCACAGCGTCACCGGGCCCACGGGCACTTCCATCGTGCACATGCCGCTGCAGTGGAAATAGCGATTCTCCTGCGCCTGCTGCTTGCGATCGTAGTTGTCGTCGCCGTGCAGCCACCGGTCCGGCGGTGCGTAGTACCTCGCGTCGGACGCGAGCACCATGATGCGCCCGCTCAGCGGCTGGCCACGCTCGTCGCGCAGCGACACAGAGAGCTTCGCCATGGGTTGCTTGTGCTCGCGCGTGCGCGCGACGATTGCGGTGCGCTCACCGCCGATCACCTGATGCACCCACAGGCTGGTATTGCCCGCGTTGGCGGACGTGAGCTCGTTGCTGATGTAGAGAATCCGCTCGCCATCGCGCGACCAGCGGGCGTTGCGCCGGTCGAACTCGCCGAACGTGAGCGGCAAAGGCGAGCGGCCCTCGGGCGTCGTCAGCCAGATCTGGTGCCATTGCCGGCCGTGATAGCTCGAGAACATCAGCCGCCGGCCGTCGGGTGCGGGCTCCGGCCGCGCGGCCCACGTGGTTTCCTCGACCAGCACGCGCTGGCGCTGGTCGGGATCGGCGACCGAGACCCACCACAGGTCTCCGGAACCCCACGCCACTTCCGGGTTGCCGACGTAGTAGACGCGCGAGCCGTCGGGACTCCAGCTGGGATTGATCGCGTGATCGAATGCCGAGTAGTAGTAGCGGTCGATCGCGGAGCGTCGCGGCGCGACCAGCGGCTGGATATCGGACAGTCCCTGCGCGTCGATGTCCGCGACGAACAGGTTGAAGCGGCCGGTGTCCTGCGTGGACACGAACGCGAGGCGCCTGCCGTCGGGCGAGAAGCGCGGCTCGAGGTTGACGGCGCCGAACTTCGTGAGTGCCTGCTCGCGCCCGGTGCCGAGCTCCAGGCGCCACAGCTCCATGGCGTCCTGGTGATAGCGCGCGAACACGACCCAGCGTCCGTCGGCCGAGACGTCGGGCTGAAGATCGTAGCCGGGACCGTGCGTCAGCTCGCGCGCCTCGTCGCGACCGACTTCCTGCAGCCACAGCGATCCGGCCATGCTGTAGACGACCTGCCGGCCGTCGGGCATGAAGGCCGCCGCCGAGGGACCGGAGGTCGGCTGCGGCACGTACATTTCGCGCCAGTAGTAACTGTGCGGAACGTCGACCTGCTTGAGCACGGCCTCGCGCGCCGCCTGCGCCGGAGCGCAGATTGCCGCGGCGATCAGCAGGACTACGACAGGTACCGGATACTTGCAATTCTTGGCATTCCGGGTGCTGCGCCTTCCCGGAATGCCAAGAATTGCAAGTATCCGGTACCTCATGCCAGCGCCTCTTGCAGCGCGGCCTCGAGCATGATCATCGCTTCGTCGACGTGCTCGCGTCCGATCATCAGCGGCGGGATGAAGCGCACCGTGCTCTGACCGCACGAGAGCAGCAACAGGCCGTTGTGATACGCGCGCGTCAGCACGGCATCGCACAGCGCGCGGGCCGGTTTGCGCGAAGCGCGATCCTCGATCAGCTCCATGCCGATCATCAGTCCCTTGCCGCGCACCTCGCCGATGCACTCGTGGCGCTCCTGCAGCTCGCGCAGCCGCCCCATGAAGTACTCGCCGACGCTTGCGGCGTTCGCGGCGTACTCGCGCTCGACCAGGTCGAGCGTTGCGAGCGCGGCCGCGCAGCACAGCGGGTTGCCGCCGAAGGTGTTGCCGTGCGCGCCGCGCTTCCACTTCTCCATGTGCCGCTTGCGCGCCACCACGAGTCCGATCGGCAAGCCCGACCCCAGGCCCTTGGCGAGCGTCATGATGTCGGGCGACACGCCCGAGTGCTGGCTGGCGAACATGCGTCCCGTGCGGCCGATACCGGACTGCACCTCGTCGAAGATGAGCAGGATGCCGTGGCGATCGCACAGCTCGCGCAGGCCCTGCAGGAATCCGTCCGGCGGCACCAGATAGCCGCCTTCGCCCTGCAGCGGCTCGACCAGGATCGCCGCGACTTCCTGCGCCGGCACGTTGCTCACGAACAGCACGTTCTCGATGTAGTCGAGGATCGCCTTGCCCTGGTCCGCTCCGGCGAACAGCGGGCGGGAGGTGTTGGGGTAGGGCACGTGC
>DASTQG010000209.1:0-4094 GCA_035761885.1 Steroidobacteraceae bacterium
GTTTGCCGGCGTGAGCCCGCCCGCGAGCACCACTTGTGCCCGCCGCGACAGCTCGCGTGCCCGTTCCCAATCCGCCACCGTCCCCGTCCCGCTCGCCGCGCCTTCGAACAGCAAGCGCGCCGGCAACTCGCTGGGCGCGGCAGCTCCCTGTCGCAGCACGGGCAGCGGCTGGACACCGGCCGCGAGGCGCAGATGCGGAAGATCCTCGAGGTCGGTCTGCAGGTAGTCGGGCGCAAGGACTGCGCAGATCTCGTCCACCAGCGACTGCTCGGGGTGCTGCGTGACCGCGATGCGCAGCAAGCCGGGCGGCGCCTGCTCGCAGAGGCGGGCCGCCTGTTCCGGCGTCACGCGTCGCGCGCTCGGGGCGAAGACGAAACCGATCGCATCCACACCGCACTCCACCGCCGCGATCACCGCCGACACGCTGGTCATGCCACAGATCTTGATGAACACGGGCGCGGTCATTTCGCGTTCCGGCCCGCCGCGATCAGGTCTTCGAGCAACTGCCGCGGCGCCGGGTTGGTCATCAGCGCGCTGCCCACGAGCACGACCTGGTAGCCGGCTTTGGCCATGAGCACCGCATCGTCGGGCGCGCCGACGCCGCTCTCCGCCACGCGGGGCACCTTCACGGTGAGGTTCTGCGCGAGTTGCGTCAGCCGCTCGGGCACGACGTGCAGCGTGTCCAGGTCGCGGCTGTTGATACCCAGCAGTAGCTGCTCCACGCGCGCGGCGCGCTCCGCCACGAGCGTGTTCGCACAGTCGATGTCCTGCTCGTCGAACGCCTCGAGCAGGACGAACATGTGCAGCATGGCGGCGCAGTCGAGCAGCTCCGTGATGCGCCCGTGATCGAGCATGCGCAGGATCACGAGGACGCCGCCCGCACCGAGAGCGCGCGCTTCCATCACCTGGTAGGGATCGATGAGGAAGTCCTTGCGCATGGTCGGAACGCCGAGCGGCGCGAGCACCTGCGAAGCGCGCGCGAGGTGCGCCATGGAGCCCCCGAAACGATACGGCTCGGTGAGCACGGACACCGCGGCCGCGCCGCCCTCCGCATAAGCCTGCACACGCGCGCACAGATCTTCGTTGGCGGTGCTGAGCGCGCCCGCGGCCGGGGAGCGCAGCTTGAGCTCGGCAAAGCAATCGAAGCCGCGTTCCGACAGCTTCAGCGGCGGTGCCGGCGGCGTTTCCGACGCACGCAGCCACAGAGAGCTCTCGCTCTCCACCTTGCGCGCCTGTGTGAGCCGCTCGAGGCTCGACTGCGCCATTTCGCGAAGGAATCCGCTCATGAACGTGCCGCTCCGAAGGCCGCAAGGTTGACCAGCAGCGCGCGCGCGGCACCGGAATCGATGGCCTGCGCGGCCTGCTGTACGCCCCGACGCGGATCATGTTCGCGCCCGGTGAGCTCCAGCACCAGAGCCGTGCCCAGGAGCAGCGCAGCACGGTGGGCGCCGCAATCGGTTCCATCGAAAACTTCGCGGATCGCGCGCGCGTTGAACGCCGCATCGCCCCCCGCGAGGTCCTGCTCGGTACAGGGCTCCAGCCCGTAGGCGCCCGCCTCGCGCACCGACGACTCGACGCGTCCGGGTCGCACGTCGAACAGCGTGAAAGGGCCCGCCGGGGTCGGCTCATCCCAGCCCGGCTCCCCATGTACGACGAACGCGCGCTCGATCTTCATGCCCGCCAGCGTGTGCGCCATCAGCTCGGCGGCCGGCAGGCTGTATGCGCCGATCAGGTGATACGGCGGCTCGGCGGGGTTCGTCAGCGGTCCGAGCATGTTGAAGACCGTGCGCACGCCCAAGGCCGCGCGCACCGGCGCGAGCGCTTTGAGGGCGGGGTGATAGTGCGGCGCGAAAAAGAAAGTAAACCCTGTCGCGTCCAGGCAGCGGCCGGCGGCATCTTCGTCGAGGGGCAGCGGCACGCCGAGCGTCGCGAGCAGGTCGGCGCTGCCGGAGCGGCTGGAGATCGAGCGATTGCCGTGCTTTGCGATGCGCACACCGCAGGCCGCGGCCAGTAACGCAGTGCCGGTCGAGAGGTTGAGGCTGCCCGAGGCATCCCCGCCCGTTCCCACCACGTCGACGAGGGGCTCTCCGGGTGACAGGCGCGGTCGCCGCGCAAGCCGCCGCATCGCGCCCGCGAGTCCTCGCACCTCGTCGGGCGTGACGCCCTTGGCGCGCAGCGCCGCAAGCAATGCGCCCGCCAGTGCAGGATCGACCTGCGCATCCGTGAGCTGCACGAGCAACGCGTCGGCCTGCGCCTCACTCAGATTGCGCCGCTCCAGCAGCTGCTCAAGAACGTCGCGCAGCGACACGGCCGACCTCCGGGACGTTCGCCCCTGCGTTCGTCATGCGCAGGAAATTCGCCATGAGCGTGGGGCCTTCCGGGGTGAGGATGCTCTCGGGATGGAACTGCACGCCCTCGATGGGGAAACGACGGTGACGAACGCCCATGATCTCGTCCTGCGCGGTGCGCGCGGTGATCTCCAGGTCGGCCGGGAGCGAGGCATCCTCCGCGATCAGCGAATGGTAGCGCCCCGCTTCGAACGGCTGGCTGAGTCCTGCGTACACCGTCCGGCCGTCGTGCGTCACAGCGGAAGTCTTGCCGTGCATCAGCCGGCCGGCGCGCACGACGTTGCCGCCGAACACCGCAACCAGCGCCTGGTGGCCCAGGCATACGCCGAGGATCGGCAGCGAACCGCAGAACGCCTCGATCATGCGCATGGAGATACCCGCGTCCTGGGGTGTCCCCGGACCCGGCGAGATCACGAGGTGCGTGGGATCGAGCGCACGCGCCGCTTCGATCGAAAGGGCGTCGTTGCGGTGCACGAGCACCTCGGCGCCGAGCACGCGAAACGCCTGCACCAGGTTGTAGGTGAAGGAGTCGTAGTTGTCGATCAGCAGCAGGCGAACGCTCACAGTCCCTCCTGCGCGAGCTCGAGCGCGCGGCGCAGCGCTGCGCTCTTCGCGAGCACTTCGGCGTGCTCGGCGGCGGGCGAGCTGTCCGCGACGATGCCCGCCCCCGCCTGGTAACTGTACTCGTCGCCTTCGAACACGAGCGTGCGGATGGTGATCGCGTGGTCCATGTCGCCGCGCGCGCCGAAATAACCCACCGTTCCGCCGTACAGGCCGCGACGCACCGGCTCCAGCTCGTCGATGATCTGCATGGCGCGCACCTTCGGCGCCCCGACCAGCGTTCCGGCCGGAAACGTCGCGGCGAACAGATCGAACGCGTCCTGGCCGCTCGCCAGCTCCCCGCACACCCCGCTCACGATGTGCATGACGTGACTGTAGCGCTCGATGCAGCGATAGGGCTCCACGCGCACGCTGCCCGCGCGTGCCACGCGCCCCAGGTCGTTGCGCGCGAGATCCACCAGCATCACGTGCTCGGCGTTCTCCTTCGGATCGGCCCTGAGCTCGCTTTCGTTGCGCGCGTCGGCTTCCGGGTCCGCGCCGCGCGGCCGCGTGCCCGCGATGGGTCGCAGCGATGCGTTGCGCCCGTTCAGTCGCACGAGCGCCTCGGGCGAGGAACCGACCACCGTGATCGGGCCCAGCTCGCAGAAATACATGTACGGGGAAGGATTGATGAGGCGCAGGGCGCGATAGACCTCGAACGGGGAGAGCTGGTGACGACCGGCGAAGCGCACGCTGAGCACCAGCTGATACACGTCACCGGCGGCGATATAGCCCTGCGTGCGACGCACGCGATCGACGAATTCGCTCTCGCTCAGGCTCGCCTGTGCCGTCGCGAAGCGCGCGCTGCGCCCATTCTCGGGCACCGGCCCACGCAACGCGCGGATCACCTCGCGACGCAACGCCTGGCGCTCGGAATCGCTGCCGTCGTGTAGCAGCGCGACGCCGCGGGTCAGGTGATCGAATACGAGCAGAGAACGCGGCGCGATGAAGTGAGCATCCGGGATCGTGCTGGCGGCGAGCGGTGAGGGCAGCTTCTCGAAGTAGCGCACGATGTCGTAGCTCGCCGCACCCACCAGGCCTCCGGCCAGCGGCACACCGGCAATGTCAGGCTTCGGCTTGGGCGCTCGCGCCAGTGCGTCGCGAAGAGCCTGGAGCAGCGCGTCACGATCGCCCGGTCGCGCGCGG
>DASTQG010000210.1:0-11445 GCA_035761885.1 Steroidobacteraceae bacterium
TTGACGAAGTACGCGGTGGTCTTCGATGAACAACCGATACCGGAGAGCTTCACCAGATTTTGTGGCTCCACGCCCAAGCCCCAGCACGCCTCGGTAATCGCGGCGGTGATGGAATCGTGGCCGCAGCCCGCGCACAGCGTGGACATCGCGCCCTCGTAATCGCGTCGCGTGAGGCCCAGCTCGTTCTTCGGCAGGCTGGGGTGGGCGACCTTCGGCTTCAGCAGGTAGCTCATGTGAAACTCCGTCTCAGCGCACGACGCCGAGCGCCCGCGCGCCCTCGCCGAATTCCGACAGCACGCCGTCGACCACGCAGGCCGAGGAGATCGGCAGGCCGCTGTAATGCAGGATCGAGCGCAGCTTGCTTTTCTCCACGCCGGTTTCCAGCGTGAGCAGCGCCTTCAGCTGCGCGTCGCGATTCTGCTCCACGATGAAGATGACTTCGTGCTCGGCGAGGAACTGCTCCACTTCCGAGCCGAACGGAAAGCCGCGCAGCCGCATGTAGTTCGCCGACACGCCGCGCGTGCGCAGCACGTCGAGCGCCTCGCGCTCCGCGCCGTCGGAGCTGCCGATCGATACGATGCCGATCTTGTTCGCGCCGCGCTTGTCGATGATCGCCGGGGGCACGAGGCGCGCCGCCGTGGTGAACTTGCGACGCAGGCGATCGAGCACGATCTGGTATTCGGTCGAATCCTCGGTGTACCCCCCGTACTGCGTATGGCCGGAGCCGCGCGTGAAGTATGCGCCCTTGCTGTGCACCCCGGGGAGCGAGCGATAAGGAATTCCGTCCTCGTCCTGGTCCATGTAACGGAAGAATTTCGGGATCTTCTGCAGGTCCTCGGCGCTCATCACCTTGCCGCGATCCGGACGATAGCTGTCGTCCCACTTGAGCTCCGGGCACATCCAGTCGTTCATGCCGATGTCGAGGTCCGAGAGCACGAACACCGGCGTCTGCAGCCGCTCGGCGAGGTCGAACGCTTTCACCGCGAGGTAGAAGCACTCTTCGGGATTCGCGGGGAACAGCAGCACGTGGCGCGTGTCGCCGTGCGAGGCGTAGGCGCACTCCATGATGTCGCACTGCTGCGTGCGCGTCGGCATGCCGGTGGACGGCCCCACGCGCTGGATGTCGAAGATCACCGCGGGGATCTCGGCGTAGTACGCAAGGCCGATGAACTCGTTCATCAGCGAGATGCCCGGGCCGCTCGTCGGCGTGAACGCGCGCGCACCGTTCCACGAGGCGCCGAGCACCATGCCGATCGCGGCCAGCTCGTCCTCGGCCTGGATGATCATGTAGTTCTTCTTGCCGGTCTGCGGATCGACGCGCAGCTTGGCGCAGAAGCTCTTGAACGCGTCCATGAGCGAGGTGGAAGGCGTGATCGGGTACCACGCGCCGACCGTCGCGCCCGCGTATACGCAGCCCAGCCCCGCGGCCGTGTTGCCGTCGATCATGATGTGGCCGGCGGTCTTGTCCATCGCCTGCACGCGCAGCGGCAGCGGGCAGGCGAAATTTTCCTTCGTATAGGCGAACCCGAGCTCGATCGCCTTGAGGTTGGTGGCGACCAGCGATGCCTTGCTGGCGTAGGTCTCGTTGAGCAGCTCCTTGATCTTCTCCATGTCGATGCCGAGCAGTGCCGCGAGCACGCCGACATAGGAGATGTTCTTCATCAGGATGCGCGCGCGCACCCCTTCGAAGTTCTCGTTGCAGAGCTTTGCCAGCGGCACGCCGATGAGCGTGATGTCGTCTCGCTTGAGCAGCGCCGGCCGCGGCCAGGTCGAGTCGTAGATGAGATAGCCGCCCTGGCTCACTTCCTTCACGTCGCGCGCATAGGTCTCGGCGTTCATCGCGACCATGATGTCCACGCGCCCCGAGCGCGCCACGTAACCGTCGCGCGTGACGCGGATCTCGTACCAGGTGGGCAGGCCCTGGATGTTGGACGGGAAGTAGTTCTTCCCCATCACGGGAATGCCCATGCGGAACAGCGCCTTCATCAGCAGCGTGTTGGCACTGGCGGAGCCGGTGCCGTTCACGTTCGCAAGCTTGATGACGAAGTCGTTCAGGCGCTCTTGCGCTGTTCGCTCGGGCATGCGCGCTCCTCGTCGCTCGCATTCGGAATCAGGATCGTGGATTTCTGCATGTCCCAGGCGGCGGTCGGGCAGCGCTCGGCGCACAGGCCGCAGTGCACGCACAGGTCCTCGTCCTTCACCATCACGCGCCCTGTCTGCGGGAGCGAAGAGGAGACGAACAGCGCCTGCTGCACGTTCTTCGCCGGCGCCTTGAGCCGCCCTCGCAGCTCCTGCTCCTCGCCGTTCGCCGTGATCGTCAGGCAATCGACCGGGCAGATGTCGATGCAGGCGTCGCACTCGATGCACAGCTTCGCCTCGAACACCGTCTGCACGTCGCAGTTCAGGCAGCGCTGCACCTCGGCCTCAGCCTGCTCAGGTGTGAAGCCCAGCTCCACTTCGATGTTGAGCTTGCGGAAGCGCTCCTTGAGGCTCACGTGCGGCATGAGGCGCCGCTCCGCCGGGTTGTAGTCGTTCGCGTACGACCACTCGTGGATGCCCATCTTGCGGCTGGAGAGCTTCACGCCCGTCGGCAGCCGCTCGGAAACCGGCTGGCCGTGGCAGTACTTGTGGATCGAGATCGCGGCCTGGTGCCCGTGTTCCACCGCCCAGATGATGTTCTTCGGGCCGAACGCGGCGTCCCCGCCGAAGAACACGCCGGGGCGCGTGGACTGGAAGGTGGCCTTGTCGATCACCGGTACGTCCCACTTGTCGAACTCGATGCCCAGGCTTCGCTCGATCCAGGGAAACGCGTTCTCCTGGCCGATCGCGAGGATCACGTCGTCGCACGGAATGTCGATCTCGCCCGTGACGCGCTCGGCCTTGATGCGCCCGCGCTCGATGTCGTACTCCATCTGCTCGAAGCGCATGCCGACGAGCTTGCCCTTCTCGATCAGAAACGCCTTGGGCGAATGGTTGATGACGATTTCGACGCTCTCTTCCTCGGCATCCTCCAGCTCCCAGTCTGAGGCCTTGAAGAAGCCGCGCGGCTTGCGCGCCATCACCTTCACGTTCTTCGCGCCCAGGCGCAGCGAGGTGCGGCAGCAATCCATGGCAGTATTACCGACGCCGATGATGAGCACGCGCTCGCCGATCTTGTCGATGTGGCCGAAGGCCACCGACTCCAGCCAGGCGATGCCGATGTGGATACGGTCGGTATCGTGCCGACCCGGCAGCTCGAGCTCTTTGCCCTTGGGTGCGCCGGAGCCGACGAATACCGCGTCGTATTCCCCCGATTCGAGCAGCGCCTTGAGGCTGTCCACCCGCGTGCCGAGCCGCAGGTCGACGCCCATGTCGACGATCATCGCAATCTCCTCGTCCAGCACCTGGGCGGGCAGGCGGAACGAGGGGATGTTGGTGCGCATGAGGCCGCCGGGGCGGTCGAAGGCCTCGAAGATCGTGATCTCGTAGCCCAGCGGCATGAGGTCGTTGGCGACGGTGAGAGAAGCGGTGCCCGCCCCCACGCACGCGATGCGCTTGCCGTTCTTCACTGCCGGAATCTTCGGCAGGCGGTCGCTGATGTCCTCGCGCAGGTCCGCGGCCACGCGCTTCAGGCGGCAGATCGCGACCGGCTTGTCCTCCACGCGTCCGCGGCGGCAGGCGGGCTCGCAGGGCCGATCGCAGACCCGGCCGAGAATGCCCGGGAACACGTTCGACTCGCGATTGACCATGTAGGCGTCGTCGAAGCGCCCCTGCGCAATCAGCCGGATGTACTCGGGCACATCGGTGTGCGCCGGACACGCCCACTGGCAGTCCACCACCTTGTGGTAGTAGTCGGGGTTACGGGTATCTGTCGGCTGCATGCGTGTGTTTGTTGTGCGCGAGAAGACACTGCAAGTATAGGCTGGCCCTTCAGCTGGGCGCAGCCCGAAGTGGCGTTTACGCCACGCCGCGGCGCGGTTCGCGAACGTACGTGCGGGTGGCGCCTCGGCGCGTCCCGGGTTTGCTCATAATGGCGGCGTGACGCCGCATCCTGCCGAAATCAGACTCCGCCGACAGTCGCGCGTTCTCAGCGTGAGCTTCGACGATGGCAGCAGCTTCGACCTGCCGTTCGAGTACCTGCGCGTGTACTCCCCTTCGGCGGAGGTTCAGGGACATGGCCCGGGGCAGGAGGTCCTGCAGTTCGCCAAGGAGAAGGTCCAGGTGAAGTCGCTGGAGCCGGTGGGCCATTACGCGGTGCGCATCGTGTTCGACGACGGCCACGACACCGGGCTCTATACCTGGAAATATCTGTACGAGCTGGGCTCGCAGTACGAGGAGCGCTGGCAGCGCTACCTCACGCGACTGGCGGAGTACGGTTACGAGCGCAAGCCTTAGCTAGCGCGCCCGGCGAGGCGGGCCTGGCTAGTTCCGGCGCTGGCGCCACTGCGCCTGCGTCAGGCACACCTTGGTGGGCTGTCGCGACCCGGTCTGCATCTCGTTCACGCACTTGAAGCGCTGATCGGGTTCCACGCCGGCGTTGTACGCCTCGATCTCCTTGCGCGAAGCCTTGGTCGGATCGAACGGCTTGCCCGCTTCGACTTCCACGTTCTGCGCCTGCGCAGCGGCCTCTTCGAGGCTGATCTGGTCCGACGAGGCGGCGGCGGTGTTCTCGCTCTGAGCGGTCGTCTTCTCGGCCGGGGTTTCCTGCCGGGTGTCGGCGCTGCTCTCAGCGGACTGCGCAGTTTCTGCCGATTCAGCCGCAACAGAGTCGCCGACGGCGGGGGGGTTGGGGTCGTTGGCCAGGGAACTGCCCGCGAACAGCAGGGCGACAGCTGCCAGCAAACCGGGGACAGCGGGACGCACGGACATAATCAGACCTCGACGGAACCGTGAGCAGGGATGAACCGCAGAATATACGAATAGCTTTGTACGTCAACAGTCGTAGGGTGCCCTCGGGGGACCGGCGGGCCGTTCCAGTACAATTCCGCCATGAACAACCCGAAATCGCGGCGTCACGGCGCGGAACAGGTCGATTTCGGCTTCGAGCAGGTCGACCCTGCGGACAAGGCGCGGCGGGTGCGCGGGGTTTTCGATTCAGTCGCCTCGCGCTACGACTTGATGAACGACCTCATGTCGGGCGGCCTGCACCGGGTGTGGAAGCAGTTCACGCTGGCGCAGACCGGCCTGAAGACCGGGCAGCGGGCGCTGGACGTCGCCGGCGGAACGGGCGACCTGAGCGTCGGGATGGCCCGGCAGGTCGGCGACAGCGGCCTGGTGGTGCTCTCCGACATCAATGCGGCGATGCTCGCGCGCGGGCGCGAGCGGCTCACCAACGACGGTGTCGCGGGCAACGTCGACTACCTGCTCGCCGACGCGCAATGCCTGCCGTTCGCGGATGCGCAGTTCGACTGTGTGACCATCGGCTTCGGCCTGCGCAACGTGACGGACAAAGCGGCCGCGCTCGCCTCGATGCACCGGGTGCTGCGACCGGGCGGCCAGCTGCTGGTGCTGGAGTTCTCGCATCCGACCGCGCCGGGCCTCAAGCCGTTGTACGACGCCTACTCCTTCCGCGTGCTGCCGCTGCTCGGACGCCTGGTGGCCGACGATGCCGACAGCTATCGCTACCTCGCCGAATCGATCCGGATGCATCCGGACCAGGAAACTCTGCTGCAGATGATGCGCGACGCGGGCTTCGAGGGCGCGCGCTATCACAATCTCGCCGGCGGCATCGTCGCCCTGCACCGCGGCTATCGTTGGTAACGGGAGCGCCGTGCTGCTGCAGTCATTCGCCGCGCTCGTCAACCGCAACATCGCAGCCTCCTCGCGGGCGCGAACGCTGTGCGAACGCCTCGAGGGCCGCACGCTCGGCGTGCGCATCGAGGGTTTCCTGCCGCTCGATGTGTACGCGCACGTGACGTCCGCGCAGTTGCACCTCTCGCGCGATGCGCCGGGCGCTCCGGACGCGGCAATCGCGGGAACGCCGCTGGCCCTCGCCACGCTGATTGGACCGGGAGCCGCGGATCGCATGCGTTCCGGCGCCGTCGCCATCACCGGCGATGCGGAAGTGGCGCAGACGTTCCACGAGCTGCTCCACGCCGCCCGCCCCGAGCTCGAGGAAGAGCTCTCGCGGCTGGTCGGCGATGTCGCCGCGCACCAGCTCGGCAATTTCGCGCGCGCCGCCGCCGGCTGGGGTGAGAAGAGCCTGTCGACGCTCGCGCAGAACGTTTCCGAGTACCTGCAGGAAGAGAGCCGCGATCTCGTTACCCGCACCGAGGCGGACGAATTCCTCGCGGCCATCGACGAGCTGCGCGAAGCGGTCGATCGCATCGAAGCGCGCATCGCGCGCCTGGGCGCCAAATGAGGCCGCGCGTCTTCCTGCGCCTGATGCAGATTCAGCGCGTGCTGCTGCGGCACGGGCTGGACGACTTCGTCCGCGCGACGCACCTGTATCGCCCGCTGCTCGCGCTGCGCTATCTCTTGCCCTGGACCTGGTTCGATCGCAGCGCAGGCCGCACGCGCGGCGAGCGCCTTCGCCTCGCTCTCGAAGAGCTCGGTCCGATCTTCGTGAAGTTCGGTCAGGCGCTGTCGACGCGGCGTGATCTCTTACCCGTCGAAATAGCCGACGAGCTGGCGAAGCTCCAGGATCGCGTGCCGCCGTTCCCCGGCAGCGTCGCGCGCGCCAACATCGAGCAGGTCTACGGACGCGGCACCGACGAGGTGTTTGCGACATTCGACGAGAAACCACTCGCCGCCGCCTCCATCGCTCAGGTACACGCGGCGACACTGCGCAGCGGTCAGGAAGTCGTGGTGAAGGTGCTGCGTCCGGGCATGGCGCGCGTCATCGGTCGCGACCTCGAGGTCCTGCACGCGCTCGCCGAGCTTGCGCAGCGCTACTGGGTGGAAGGGCGGCGCCTGAGGCCGGTCGAGGTCGTGCGCGAGTACGAGAAGACGATCCTGGATGAGCTCGATCTGATGCGCGAGGCGGGCAACGCCGCGCAGCTCAAGCGCAATTTCGCCGGCTCGCGCCTGCTGTACGTGCCAGAGGTCTACTGGGACTTCTGTCGCGTCGAAGTCATGGTGATGGAGCGCATCTACGGCGTGCCCGTGAGCGACGTCGGCCGGCTGCGCGAGCTGGGCGTGAACATCCCGCGCCTGGCCGAGAACGGCGTGGAGATCTTCTTCACACAGGTGTTTCGCCACAATTTCTTCCACGCGGACATGCATCCCGGCAACATCTTCGTGCTGCCGCAGGATCCGCAGGAACCCCGCTACGCGGCGGTGGACTTCGGCATCGTCGGCACGCTCAGTCCGCGCGACCAGTACTATCTCGCGGAGAACTTCCTCGCCTTCTTCGACCGCGACTATCACCGCGTCGCGAAGCTGCACGTCGACTCGGGCTGGGTGCCGCCCGAAACGCGCGTCGACGAGCTCGAGTCCGCGGTGCGCACGGTGTGCGAGCCGATCTTCAACAAGCCGCTCAAGGACATCTCGTTCGGCCAGGTGCTGGTGCGCCTGTTCGAGACCGCGCGGCGCTTCAACATGGAAGTGCAGCCGCAGCTCGTGCTGCTGCAGAAGACGCTGCTCAACGTGGAAGGCCTCGGCCGCCAGCTGTATCCCGAGCTGGATCTCTGGAAGACCGCTCAGCCGATCCTGCGCGAATGGATGCGCGAGCGCATCAGCGGACGGGCAATCATGGAGCGCCTGCGCACGCAGCTTCCGGACCTGGCCGAAGCGGCGAAGGTGCTGCCGCAACTGTTGCAGGGCTTCATCCAGCAGGCCGCGGACGGGCGCCTGCGATTGCAGGTGGAATCACCCGGCATCGCGGATCTCAAGCGCACCGTGCAGTCGACGAATGCGCGTCGCGATCGGGTCACTGTCGCGAGCGTGCTATTGGGCGCCGGGCTGGTGTGGGTCGCCCTCAGCCATAACCCGACGTGGCCGGGCTGGATACTCGCCGCGATCGGCGCGGTGTGGCTAATCGTCTCGTGGCGAAGGGGTTAGTTCGTCAGCGAAATCCGGTCGTGGTGCGGGTTCATGAGGCACCTTCGCAGGGGTCAGACTCGTCAATCCTAAACAGACCGTGCAAGTGATCACGATTCATCATCCCCCAACGCGGGAGGGCGTCGCTTCTTAGACCAAGTTTCCCACAGCACCTTGGCGGTGATGGCTCCTACCAGGAGGGAGAAGCCAAAAATGATGAAGCCCGTCCTCAACGTCAGATTTCCGCTTTCGGCAACTTCCCGGCCAAGAATGATGGTCATCGGAACTGCAAAGATCAGCGTGATAAAAACGTTGTGGATTGATTCCGAACGTAACCAGCGCCTGAAACGCACTGCATCTCTTCCACTTTGCGCTTGACTCTCCATTAGCTTCAGCGGGCGTCCCTCGTAAGTGTGCCGGGTCATCGCGGCCGTCGCCCATGATGTCCATGAAGAAGGGATCGGTAGCGAGCGACCCCACGGTGCCCTGCGTTTGCCAGGTTGCGGACGAACCGAAGTCCGCGACGCCTTCACTGAGAAAAGCGAAAGACGGGGTGGTGATTCGCACAGGTGAAGAAATATTCTTCTTGAGGTCCAGCTGCCTAGGAACGCGCCGCTATGCAGCGGCCGCGATCTCGATCCACGTCGCCACCGCCCGCGCGCAGCACTCCCCATCCTCGTCGTACAGCGCGGTGCCCACGTTGTGCTTGCGGCCGTCGCCGCCCAGGCGCCATGCCAGGACCACGCACGGCTCTGCCACGTGCACGCGGCGCTCGATGCGCACCGCGATCTCGCCGAGCAGCATCGGCCTCGCGTCACTCGCCGCGGCGAAATAGCCCGGGCAGTCCAGCGCCGCCCACATGAACTCGGGACAGACCTTGCCGTCCGCGGCGCCGAGCGATTCGTCGGCCATCCACGGCGCGGCGACCGCGTTTCGATCCCCGAGCGGGCCGGCGAAGATGCGCAGGCCGTCGCCGCGCGCCCGCTGCGGACCGCACACGAAGCAGTTCGGAAAGGGGTGGCCGTGAAAACCCGCGTAAGCGCGCGAGGCGTGGAGCGCTTCCATGTAGCTGGGTGGCGCCGGCGCCGCGATGTCGATCTCGCACGGCTCGGCTTGCGCGATCAGCTCGCCGTCACGCACGAGCTCGAGCTTGTCCTCGCCGTGATGCCGCACCATGAGCGCCGCCGAGAGCGGCGGTGGCTTGCGCAGGCGGACCCGCACCGGCCGGCTCGCGTGGTTCGCGAGCATGCCGGCGACGTAGCCCCCGTTGCCTGAACCGGGCGGGCCGCAGAACCGCGGTGCGATCGAGATGATTTCCACGTCGGCGGCATTCTTCCCCAACGCCGCGATCGCGTACAGTCGCGCTTCCGGCTCATCGGCCCACTGACCTTGCGAGGTATCCGTGCAACGCCTTTCATCCCGGCCTGTCGTCGCCCTTTTCATTGCCGCCCTGGGCGTTTCACTGCAGGCGCTGGCGGCCAACGATGCGGCCACCGTCACGTCGTTCGTCGAGCAGCGCCGCGAGCAGGATCGCGAGACCGCGCTGGCGATCTGGCAACGCGCCGAGGTCGGATACAAGGAGCAGGAAAGCTCGCAGATCCTGCAGCAGGAGCTGCGCGACGCCGGCTTCGACGTCAAGGGCCCGGTGGCCGGGATTCCCACCGCCTTCGTGGCGAGCGCAGGTTCCGGCAAGCCCGTGATCGGCATCCTGGCCGAGTTCGATGCGCTGCCGGGCTTTTCGCAGGCGGCAGTTGCCGAGCGGTCGCCCCTCAAGGGCCAGAACAGCGGGCATGCGTGCGGACATCACCTGTTCGGCGCGGGCTCCTCGTCCGCGGCTATCGCAGTCAAGCAGTGGCTCGAGCAGACGCGCACGCCCGGCACGATCCGGCTGTACGGAACGCCCGCTGAAGAAGGCGGTGCCGGCAAGGTGTACATGGCGCGCGCCGGCCTGTTCGAGGATGTCGACGTCGTACTGCACTGGCACCCGTCCGACTCCAACGATGCGAGCCCGAACTCCTCGCTCGCGAACCGCTCCGCCAAGTTCCGCTTTCATGGCCAGTCCGCACACGCCGCGGGCGCGCCGGAGCAGGGTCGCTCGGCGCTCGACGGGGTGGAGGCGATGAACTACATGGCGAACCTGCTGCGCGAGCACGTGCCGCAGGAGACGCGCATCCACTACGTCGTGACCAGCGGCGGCTCGGCGCCGAACGTGGTGCCCGACTTCGCGGAAGTCTTCTACTACGCGCGCCATCCCGATCCGCGCGTGCTGGAGGAGGTCTGGGCGCGCCTGATGCAGACATCGGAGGCGGCGGCGCTGGGTACCGGCACGCGCGTCGAATCGGAAGTGATCCACGGCGCGTACAGCCTGCTGAACAATCACACGCTCGCGCGGCTCGTCGATCGCGAGCTGCGCGCCGTGGGCGGCGTGAAGTACGACGCGGCCGAGCAGGAGTTCGCGCAGAAACTGCAACAGACGCTCATGCGCCAGAGCAAGCCGCTCGGCTCCCAGGAGGTGGTGCAGCCGCTGCGACCTCGCCAGGAATACGGCTCGACCGACGTGGGCGACGTGAGCTGGCTCGTGCCGACGGTCGGCCTGCGCACGGCCACGTGGGTGCCCGGCACGCCGGCGCACAGCTGGCAGGCCGTGGCCGCGGGCGGCATGAGCATCGGCCTCAAGGGCATGGAAGTGGCGGCGAAGACGCTGGCGCGCACGACGGTCGCGCTCTACAAGAATCCGAAGGTCATCCGCGAGGCGCGCGCCGAATTCGAGGCCGCGCGCGGCGTGGGCTTCAAGTACGCACCGCTGCTCGGCGAGCGCGATCCCCCGCTCGATTATCGCGACCCACCGGCCGGCGCTTCGGGCCGCGAGTAGCGAAACTCCATCACCTCCGCTTCGCGCTGCCACGTCACCAGTTCCTGCCGCACGGTCAGGAACCAGCTCTGCTGCTGCAGCGGGCGCGTGGGTCGAAAGATCTCGGCGCGCAACACGGCCACGGCGGCGCCGTGCTCGGGGTCGCGCACGGACTCATAGCGGATGGCGCTCGCACCGGCCTCGCGCGCCGCGGCGGCGAAGTGCTGCGTGGGCGCGTAGTCGGCAGGGTCGGTCCACTGCGCGCGCTCGCGCACGAAGGGTGGCTGCGTCAGGTCCACGACGCGCCCATCGATGCCCGCCTGGAACACCGTTTGCGGCGCCGGCCCCAGCTCAGTGAGTCCCGCACTGTCCGTGAGGAAACGCCAGCGCCAATAGCCCAGCTCGGCGCAGGCGGTGCGAACGTGCTCCGCGCCGTACCACACGCCGGGCTCGGTGGGTGCGCGAAAGCGCGAACCGACCGGGGCGGGATAGCGATACGGAGTACCCAGCAGGTAGTGCAGGCGCGCGGCCGGCACGGGCAACGGCGGCTTGCTCGCTTCGAGGATGCGCTCGAGCTGAATCTGCTCGGCCGCGTTGTCGACCAGGCGCAGGGTGGAAACGACGTGCTGGGCTTC